>CAJFOF010000029.1 GCA_904395885.1 uncultured Lachnospiraceae bacterium | reverse complement strand
GATTTGTATGGCCACAGTATTTTTAAAACAGCACTCTATTGTAGATGTTTTCGGCGGCTGCCTGATGGCTTATATCCTGTATTTTGTTGTTTACGGTTATCGTTATGCCGACGCCCAAAAGAAGGCGCCGACAAAGGTGGCTGGATAAGATGTTTTCTCGGCAGAAAAAAGCTCCGCTCTCCCTCCTGGAGAACAGAGCTTTTTATTTGCATGCAACATTAGTTAAAACCGTAAAATTTCTGAGTAATCTTGTATCCTGCCACAGAGACTTTCCGGCCTCCTTTTCCGGGCAGATTCACTCCCTGGCCCAGAAAGCCCCACCGCAGCCGCAGATAAAGCGGCAGATTCTTCTGCTTCAGATACTGCCATAATTCCTTCTTTTTCCGGAGATTTTCATCTGTTTCCGAACGAATGGCCAAAATTGAGGAAATGGTCATCATAATTTCCAGGTATTGAATCATATAATGGCGAAGCTTCCGATTGCTGATCTTCATGACATCATAGTATCCAATCATCAGTTTTGTGACCAAAATCTGCTGATCGATTCTGCCTATCATAACCTGTTCGTTTACCGACTGATCCTCTCTGCCGATAAAATAACGGTAAAAATTCACATCCAGATAATACATCTTTTTGACATGGGGAAGAGGCTGATAGACAAAAATATTGTCTACATAAAAAGTATGCTTGGGCAGCTCCAAACCGCTTTCGCGCAGCAGTTCTGTCCGATAGATGACAGAGTGCATCAAAATATACTGGCCCTTCATAAAAACTTTTACATCTTTCCAGCCAATCACTTTATCCCTTGGCAGGGCGGTTCGATAATTCATGACCTTTTTGTGCTTTGCTCCCTGCTTTTCATAAACAAAATTGCTGACCAGCATGTCCAGGGTATCGTCTTCCCGCGAAAACCTTCTGAGAGTCTCCAGCACCTTGCTATAGGCATCTCCATTGACCCAGTCGTCACTGTCAACGACCTTAAAGTAAAGTCCGGTAGCATTTCGCAGCCCGGTGTTGACAGCCTCTCCGTGTCCCCCATTCTCCTGGTGGATTGCTTTGCAGATCCCAGGATATTTTCGGGCATATTCGTCTGCAATCTCAGCCGTGTTATCTTTTGCAGACCCATCATCTACAATCAAAATCTCCACTTCGTCCCCGCCCGGAAGCAGAGTTTCAATACAGTGGCGCATATAAGCCGCTGAATTGTAACAAGGAATTGCAACGGATAATAGTTTCACACTCGTTCCTCCTATTCTTTGGCTCTATTCTATCAATTTCCATCGCCTGGAAGGCATATTTCTTCCAATAAAGCGTATCTCACAGACTGTTACAGCCAGGGAAATCAAGCCGACCAGAGCCAGGGCCGCCAGGCTGTTTCCAATTAGTCTTATCAGTACCCCGTCTAATACGTAAAGAGAACCGACATTTGTTGCCGCGTGGGTCAGCCACACCGCCGTCATACTGTGATACCTCTCCATAATAAAAGCTAAAATCAATCCCAGCAGTCCTGCATAGATCCCCTGAACGAGATTTCCATGAAAGGCTCCGAAAAATAAAGCCGAAAACAGGGCAGCCCACGCCGGCCCCATCTCATCTCTGAGCCCGCCGTATCCGATTCCTCTGAATACCATCTCTTCCGCAGCCGGAATGATCAGACAGACTCCTATTACCTGCTGCAGCCAGTCGGCAGCATCAATCTCTGCGACTGCGCCCTCCACTGCCGGAAACCACTGGGTAAGAGGCGTCAGGCTGATTATAATGTTTCCTGCGATGCTTGCCGCCACCCCTAAGATCACCAGATGCTCCCACATAGGAACCGGGGTGGGAACCGGCTTTTTGATCAGCCCCTGGCGAAGGATCCAATCTCGCTTATATGGAAACCAGAGGATCGCCAATGTCAGCGCCGCTCCTGGCAGAATCATATCAATGGTGGTATTTGTCTGGATGCCCCAGGTTTGAAAAATCACTCCAACAGCAAAAACTGAAAGATAATATACCATCAGCGGATACAATATCTTCCATAAGGCTCTGAGCCCGCTTTTTATTATTTCCATCCCAACTGCCGCCCTCTTCAAGTTTTGCATATCGTTTGGTGCCATTATACTATAACAGGGACAAAGGCCCTTTTGGCCCTGGCATCATCATACCATGATACACCAAAATTTTCCATAGTTTTCTGTCCCTCTGTACAGACTCCTTGCTTTTTGTCTTTCCCCCCATTATAATATACGGTATACTGAGCATCAAGAAAAGAGGTAACATTATGGCAAAAAAGAGACTTGTAATAGCAATCGGTCACAAAGACCTTGGAACCAATCTTCCAGAGCAGAAGGCCGCTGTCGAAAAGACCGCTAAAGTCATTGCAGACTTTATCCAGGAAGGCTGGCAGACCGCCCTGGTCCACAGCAACGCCCCCCAGGTAGGAATGATTCATACTGCTATGAATGAATTTTCCAAACAGCATAACGGTTACAGCCATGCACCAATGTCCGTCTGCTCCGCTATGAGCCAGGGCTATATCGGATACGATCTCCAGAATGGCCTTCGCTGCGAATTGGTTCGGCGAGGAATTTATAAGCCTGTTTCTACCATTCTGACCCAGGTAACCGTTGATCCCTACGATGAGGCATTCTACACCCCGGTAAAAGTAATCGGCCGGATCTTAAACGCCGAGGAAGCTGCTGAAGAAGAGAGCAAAGGCAACCATGTGACAGAAATTCCCGGAGCCGGATACCGGCGGATCGTTTCCGCTCCCCGTCCTGTTGCCATCATAGAAATTGATGCAATCCGCGCTCTTCTGGATGCCGACCAGGTAGTCATCGCCTGCGGAGGCGGAGGTATCCCGGTGCTGGAACAGGGAAACCGGCTGAAAGGCGCCAGCGCGGTCATTGAAAAGGATCTGGCCAGCGGCCTTCTGGCAAAGGAGGTAGATGCCGATGTTCTGCTGATCATTACTTCCGTAGATCAGGTTACTTTGAATTACGGGACTCCCGACGAAGCTCCCATTGCCCACATGACGGTAGAAGAAGCCAAATCCTATATGAAGAGCGGCCAGTTTGCCGCCGCCTCTATGCTCCCCAAAGTTGAGGCTTCTGTGGACTTTGTTTCCTACGGTAAGGGGCGCAAAGCCATTATTACTTCTTTGTCCAAGGCAAAAGATGCTCTTCTGGGAAAAGCAGGTACTGTCATTTCATAAAACGAAACGGAAAATCCATTCTCTTCTGACATTTTTTAAATAAGATAAGTTTCACTCCTTTGCAGATAATAATACCGATTCTTGTCGGATGTTATCTGAAAGGAGTGTTTTTATGGATTTTTGCCGATGCAGTGAAACTCACTATTCACCTGCCAAGCCCGGCGGATACCTGTTTCCCGGAATGGCCACGATTCCTATGCAGGAATGGGAAGAACCTTTTTCTCCAGAGGAAGCCCTGGCCAAAGGGACCGTATTTTCCTCTCTGTCCAAGCCTTTTTTCGTGGGAGGTGAATTCCGTGACTGAACGCACCCAAATGCTCAAAAAAATAAATGAAATCAGTTTTGCTGTCAATGACCTGACCTTGTATCTGGATACTCATCCCACAGACTCTGCCGCTTTGAATGCTTTTTCAAAGTTTTCAAAAGAGCGAACCAATCTGTTAAACCAGTATGCAGAGCAGTTTGAACCCCTGACCTCAGACTGTATCTGCCCGGATACCAATAATCGGTCATCCTCCAATACAGCCTATCCCGGACAACGGCATTTCACCTGGATCGACGGTCCTCTTCCCTGGGAAGGAGGTATGTGAACATGTGGCTTTATGAAAAAAGACTTCAGTATCCTGTCAACATTACAAAAACATGTCCCAAAACCGCCCAGCTTATTATCAGCCAGTTCGGCGGGCCTGACGGAGAATTGGCAGCCTCTATGCGTTATCTTTCCCAAAGATATACCATGCCATGCAGACAGATCGGCGGCCTTTTAACCGATATTGGCACAGAAGAATTGGGACACCTTGAAATCATCTGCGCTATCGTATATCAGCTTACCTGCAATCTCACGCCAGAACAGGCAAAAACTGCCGGTTTTGACGCCTACTATATTGACCACACAACAGCCCTGTGGCCTCAGGCTGCCGGAGGAGTTCCCTATAATGCCTGCGAATTCCAGTCAAAAGGCGACGCCGTCACCGACCTCCACGAGGATCTGGCTGCAGAGCAGAAAGCCCGGACCACCTATGAGAACCTGATCCGAATTATTGATGATCCGCAGGTCAGAGAACCTCTCCGCTTTTTAAGAGAACGCGAAATCATCCATTACCAGCGTTTCGGAGAAGCTCTGGAACAGGTTAAAGCCCGGCTGGACTCCAAAAATTTTTACTACTTTAATCCCGAATTTGACAAGCAGATGCTGTCTGAATAGAGCCGCCAGCCCTCTGTCTGCGGCCATCTTCACGCAAACAGGACGGATGGTTTATCCATCCGTCCTGCCTATCTTCCGATATGCCCGTTTTTCTTTTTACAGACCTGAGATAGAATCCTGGCATATTGTATGGATTCCCTGTCGGCCAAGGACTTCCACCGCCTTTTCGTTGTTTTCTACACGCAGGATAATGTAAGCCGTATTCTGTTTCCGGGTCAAAAATGCATATGTGTATTCCAGGTTGACCCCACCGTCCCCCAAAATCTTCATGATTTTATACAGGCTTCCCGGCTCATCCGGGATCTCCACTGCCAGGACAGGTGTGATTGAGACTACATACCCGGCTTCTTTCAAAACGCAGGATGTCTTATATGCATCGTCCACGATCATACGCACTACGCCGAAATCCTCCGCCTCGGCAATTGACAGTGCTCTCATGTCAATTCCGTGCTGATTCAAATAATCCGTCAGTTCAGCCAGTCTCCCGGCCTTATTTTCCACAAATACCGAAATCTGTTTTACTGTCATAATCCCCCTCCTTTTGTCATCCTTCTAGTTACAACTGTCAATTTCTATTTGTATAGATTGCGCTTGTCTATTACTCTGACAGCCTTTCCTTCGCTTCTGGTGATCGTTTTGGGATTGACCAGACGTACCCTTACATAGATACCCAACATGGACTTCAGGGCATCTACCAGTTCTTTCTCTCTCGCACCTACAATACCCACATTATCGGAGAACATCTCCGGCGTCATCTCTACCTGGACCTCCAGCGTATCGCTGTTGTCCACACGGTCAACTATGATCTGGTAATTTGCCGGATATCCCTGATTCAGCAGTACGGTCTCAATCTGAGACGGGAATACATTGACGCCTTTGACAATCAGCATGTCATCGCTGCGGCCAAGCGGCTTCGTCATCTTTACATGGGTGCGGCCGCAGGAACACTTTTCGTGACTCAGAATGCAGATATCTCTAGTGCGGTAGCGAATCAGCGGAAAAGCTTCCTTTGTGATGCTGGTAAATACCAGCTCGCCCTTTTCTCCGTCAGGAAGAACTTCGCCTGTTTGAGGGTTAATAACCTCTGCAATAAAGTGATCCTCGTTGATGTGCATTCCTGTCTGTGCGCTGCACTCAAAGGAAACGCCAGGGCCGGAAATCTCGGTAAGTCCATAAATATCGTAAGCCTTGATCCCCAATTTCTGTTCAATATCCCGGCGCATCTCTTCTGTCCACGCTTCTGCGCCGAATATACCGGCCTTCAGCTTGATCTTATCTCGCAGGCCTCTCTCACAGATAGACTCTGCCAGATAAGCAGCATACGAGGGGGTACAGCAGAGAATTGTAGATCCAAGGTCACACATGAACTGAATCTGCCGGTCTGTGTTTCCCGATGACATAGGCAGAGTCAGAGAACCAATTTTGTGAGAACCGCCGTTGAGACCGGGTCCCCCTGTAAAGAGACCGTAACCGTAAGATACGTGAACCACGTCTTCTTTGGTTCCTCCGGCAGCCGCGATTGCTCTGGCACAGCAGTCATCCCATAAGTCAATATCGTGCTGGGTATAAAAAGCCACTACGCGTCGGCCTGTTGTACCACTGGTAGACTGAATCCGAACACAGTCAGACAGCGGCTTGGCCAAAAGACCGTAAGGATAAGCCTCTCTCAAATCATCCTTAGTCAAAAACGGCAGTTTATGGAGATCGTCCACCGATTTAATGTCCTCCGGCTTTACACCTTTCGCATCCATCTTTTTGCGGTAATACTCCACATGTTCGTAAACGTGTTTTACGGTCTTTACCAGGCGCTCATCCTGCCATGCCCGAATCTGTTCCCGAGACGCACATTCAATCTCAGGCTGATAATAGTGTTCCATCGCTATCTACATCCTTTCTCCTTTGTTTTTCTGTCTCCAACCCCTTCGACCTGTGCCGGATTTTAACGCCCGGACTTCTGCCTTCTATGAGCAGCGTCGCTCGATTCCGCTTCGCTTCCTCTCGCTTTCGGGCTTCACCCTATGCCCAGAGATAGCAGGCAGCCAGTTTCTGCGTAAACGCCGTGCAGACTGCCTGTTATCTCTGGGTACACTGCTCATTGCCATTGGAAATATTATACCATAAATCCCATAGGTTTAGAAGCCGTTTTTATCTTATCCCTCCATGAGATGAAGGTTCCTGATTTCCCCGTTCCGGATATGCTCTGTGAGTTCCAGCGCATGGGGTTCCAGATAATCCCATGCGCCGCTGGTAAGCTTTTGCCTTCTCAGCTCCTCAATAACCGCAGCGCTGACGGCTTCAATTTTATCCAAATTTCTTGCTTTGTAATCAGCCGTATCCGTTACGGATTGCTGCGGAACCAGAAGTTCCTCCAGACTCTCTGACAGGTCACCCAACAGCGGCAGTTCTCTCATCCCCCGGAACATCCATTTATAGTAGGGCATATACCTGTGGTTCAGAAGATAAATCATAGAGACCGCGTTGTTCACAAATTCAGCCAGCGCCATTCCTGCCGCGCCCCACTCCCCGTGACTGATGCAGCGGCTGTAATTATACTGCCCAGACTGAGCCATAAGGGCAGCCCTGGCAGCCATCTTTTTCAGCCGCACATCTTCCGGATAGCCCTTTTCCAGCTCCTTTCGGATCGCCGTAAATTTTCCCAGATCATCCCGGAATATCTGGCCATTGACTGCTTCCGCCAAGGCATATTCGGGAACCGCCATCCACTGGTGCCAGTCATCCGGCACACCGGGACATCCGGTAAAACGGCTGTAAAATTCTCCGATTTCCATCACTCCGCGGCGATTTCCTCCATAAAAACTCTGAGCCTGTTTCATTACGCCCATAAACTCTTCAGGCAGTTTGCTGTAGGCCCGAAACAGTGGAAATCCAATGACGTCCTCGTCCTCTTTTGTCAGCCAGAGACAGAACCCAGCCTCAAAATCGTGATCCATAGAAATGGCATCGTCATATCCAAAACACTCTGACCCCGGCCCTACCAGTCCGACGGCAATCCGGTCCTCGTACTCCGGAAATTTCTCACGGATCATAGGGGCTCCCCAGGCTTCATAATAGGCTCTGGATAGCTCCAGTCCCTTCATTTTTTTCATATTTGCTCTTTCTCCCGGTTTTCCTGATAAATCTGCTCCGCCCGGTCCTCCAGATCTTTTTTTCTGCGGAACTGGCCGAAATAGCCGAATGTCGCGGCGCACTTCATACAGGTAAACGCATAATAACCATCCCGTGAAATGCTGGGATCATCCAGGCAACCCATAGCCGCTTCCAGACAATTCCACAGCCGGTCATCCCAATCTTTCGGAGCCTGCTCCTCCTCTTTCAGGCCGGAAATCCTGCCCCAGGCATCATACATACAGGCCATGTTCACATATGTCACTGCCAGCTCCAGTTTTCCCTCCGGCAAATTTTTTATAATAGAAAGAGCTTTCTCGTAATACCTACTGGCATGGAGACAGTCCCCCACATCCACATAAGCCAGAGCCATATTATTTGACAGCCCGGCAAATCGGTAATCTGTCGGGTCCAGGCGGCCGCTGTAAGCTCTCCACGCCTTTTCATAAAGGGGAATAGCCTGAGACGCCTCGCCAAAAGCTTTCATTGTAGTTGCGGCATTGATCCAGGTTGTTCCCGCTGTCACACTGTCTTTTAAATCCATGGTTTCCAGAAGATCCAGCCCTTCCTGGACAGCCCGCATTCCCTGCTCCCTATCGCCGACACTGCGGTAAAATCCCATCTGTTCGTTTAACACTGTCAGTTCCCCAGACCGGTCTTTTCCAGTTCTGGCTTTTTCCAGCCAGGACTTCAGATGTGCTTCTGCTTTTGCGGTGTCGTTAGCTGCTAAAATTTCATCTAATTCCTCTACTACTTTCCGGGCAGGAATTCTCACAACCCCTTCCTCTTCATGGTAAGTCGGCTCCGGCCGCGCAATACAGCAGCGCTGTTCTTCCCAATCTTCTCTCTCCAGTATCATGTATCTTGTCTCCTTGTCTTACATACTGCCTGCTCTTTCGCCATAGTAGGCGGCGTCCAGCACTGCCATGACTCTGAGGCTTTTTTCCATCTGCCTCTCAGCCTGCTCTCTGTTCCCATCGGAAAGCAAGGATGCAAAGGCCTCAAATTCCTTATATAAAGGGTTCGTTTCCTTCCTCTCCGGTTTCCACAAAACCCTTTCCCCTTGTCCATGACAACGCAATATTACTTTTTCAGGCCGCGGAAAACCGTCCACCATCAAGCTCCCCGCTTCCCCCTGAACCGTTGCCTGGCAGGCGCCGTCGGAATCCTTTCCACAGACGCAGACCGCCAGAGCTTCCGGGTATTTCAAGAGAAGAACCCCCGAAGTATCCACACCATTAAATCCTTTATTCGCTTCATAATGTATCTCCGGTGTTCCGTATCTTTCTCCCAAAGCTGCGTCTGCAAAATGGACGCAGTACACTCCAATATCATACAAAGCACCTCCGCCCAGATTCGGATCAAATACCGGAAGCACATTTCCCTTTTTGTATTCCTGATATCGGCTGGAAATTTTAGAATAGCTGCACTCTACCATTTTAATCTGCCCAATCGCTTCCAGCCCTTCTTCCACAGCCTTCAGCCAGGGATGGTAGCGAAAATGAATCGCCTCCAGCAAAATCACTTGCCGGCGCCGCGCCAGATCAGCCAGCTCTTTTGCCTCTTTCAGCCGTACAGTAAACGGTTTTTCTACTATAACGTGTTTCCCTGATAAAATGGCCCGTTTGGCATATGAATAGTGTTCACTGTTAATGATTCCTATGTACACAACATCAATCTGTGAATCTTCCAGAAATTCCTCATAATTTGTATAAATCTTGGGAATTTCAAACTGCTCCGCCAACACTCTGGCCTTCTCTGCGCTATGGGGTCTGCTGACGATTGCTGTAATCGAAAATTCCGGCTGGGCCTTTATTGCATCCCCTGCATTTTGGATAATCATCCCTGTTCCAACAATTCCGATGTTCATAAAACCGCTCCACTATCCCTCAAACGCGAACTTCATTCCCCAGGACTCTCTGATATCGTCCATCAGTTTTAAAATAGTTAAGGAATCCTCCGCTTTCAGTATCTTGCTGGTACTTAACTTTTCAGCCACACAGCGGCTGGCTTCCCGGATCTGATATTCAAATCCATTTACCTCAAAAGGTATCTCAACATTGTAGGAATCCCCCTCATACAGACGCACCGTCATTCTCTCTGCCTTCTGAAAGTCCGGAAGGGTAATAGACCCCTTAGTTCCAAAAATGGCAGCTTCTCTGGGAATGTCCATGCCGATCGCTGTTGTAATGTCTGCCGTTCTCTGCCCCGGATATTCCAGTAGAATGTTGCTGAAATCGTCCGTTCCATATTCATTGATATGAACCCTGGAAGAAAAGCTGACAGGAGCCTCACCCATGACCATATGCATAAAGCCCAGATTATAGATACCAATGTCCAGGAGAGCGCCTCCGCCCAGATCAGAATTGAATTTTCTGTCCTTTCTCGCTCCCTTCGCAATAAATCCATAGTCGCTTCTGGCATGGACTACCTCTCCAATCTCTCCGCTTGCGATGATCTCCTGCATCTTCTGCAGAACCGGAAGGAATCTGACCCAAAACGCTTCCATAACAAACAGGCCTTTCTGCTCTGCCAGGGCATAGAGAGCCTCAGCCTGCTCTGCACTAGTGGTAAACGGCTTTTCGCAGAGTACATGCTTTCCGGCTTCCAGACAGTCTCTGGCATTCTCATAGTGAAGATTGTTGGGCGTCGCAATATAGACTGCTTCCACCTCCGGATCCCGCAGCAATTCATCATAAGATCCATAAGCCTTTTTTACCCCAAACTCATCGGCAAACACCTGAGCAGCCTCTATCCGCCTGGAAGCTGCCGCCTCCAGCACTTCCCCTTCTTTCTCCATTGCTCTGACCGTATCAGCAAATTTTCTTGCAATCGTTCCTGTAGCTAAAATGCCCCATCTCATATTTTCTTCATCCTTTCCGCTCTCGAAATCCTTAAAAAATATGCAAAGTCTGCCCTGTACACGGACGCTACGGGGACCTTTTGCATATTTTCGGGCAGGCTCAAGGTCATTCTCTTTTAAACCAGCACAGCATGCACAGCCTTGAAACCCTGGCATCATTATATTCTATCCGAAGAAATCCGGCAATCCCCCAATTTCCTGTGAGAGTGCAATTTCACATAATATAAAATATAAAAATGCAGCATCCAACTGAACTCGTTCAGTTAAATGCTGCATGTTGCGTATTCTGTCAGAATTAGAAAATCTCTCGAAAATATGTTTGTCTCAATCGGCTTCAGGCTGGTTTGGCAGCTTCCTGGAGCATACGGTGAACTTCTTTTCTCAGCCGTCGTTCCAGGCTCCATTCATGCAGCCGGTACCCGCCTATGGAATAAACTATCGTCAAATATCCTTTCCTGATCTGATCCATCATATGCCTCACCTCGAATCTCATAACCTCCCACCGGGTCATCCGGCAGGGCCTCTTGTTCATGGTCTTAGTGTAGCATATTTTTCCAGTTTATGTATTAAAAAAATCTGAAGGTTTGCTTGCAAATTCTTACTAATTTGTAATTTTTAAATGCTCGCTTGTCTATAAGCAGCATTTGACTTGGGCCATCATACTCGCGATTCCATCTTTTGCTTCGCCCCAGTTTCCTTTTTCCATTTGCTCTTTTGAAATCAGGCCGCTTCCGATCCCTACGCCTAAAAATCCTTTCTCAATAAAACCAGCCGCATTTTCTAGTTTTACCCCTCCTACCGCCACATACTCTGTGCCGTCGAAGGGTCCCTTCAAACTTTTTATATAATCTTTCGGGAGAGAACCAGCCGGAAAAAGTTTCATCACAGAGCAGCCATATTCCATGCAGACAGATACATCTGTAGGTGTCATCACCCCCGGAAGGATCGGAATTTTGTTTTCCACACAAAATTCCAGCACAGCCCTGTTCACGCAGGGTGTCAGAAAGAACTCCGCTCCGGCATCCGCTGCTGCTTTGCACCGCTCTAAAGTTGTCACGGTTCCGGCTCCAACGCAAATGCTGTTCCCTAATTCTTTTTTCAGGGTTCTGATCTGCTGCTCACCATCCTGAGAATTCATAGCAACTTCAAACAGACGGATCCCCCCGTCCATTGCCGTTTGTACGTAATTCAACAGCCATTCCTGAGGGATTCCCCTCAGAATACCACACACACGATACTTCTCCCACAACTCTTTCATGGTTCTTCCTCTCTAGCGATATATCTGATCTTGTTGTTTCAAAATCCGTTCCAGCATGTCCCGATCAGGAATCCCCTCGGTGTCGCCTCTGCTTTCCGTCGCCATAGCTCCCGCTATCGCCCCTATTCTGCCACAGAGTTCCAGTTCATTTTCTTCTAATATCCCTGACAGAAATCCCGCATTAAACGCGTCTCCTGCTCCCACCGGATCCACACAAGTACAGGGGTAGGGCTGGATCTTTATCACGTTCTCTCCATCAGACACTTCCGCTCCATCCGCTCCCTTTTTCAACGCCAGATATCTAAGATTTCCACTGGCGAAAGCCCTCTGACAGATCCGTCCCATATCGTCAGTTTCATAAATCTGCTTTGCTTCTTCCTCTCCCAGCATCAGAATCTGCGAGCGTTTCGCGATAGTCTCCATCAAAGGGATATAATCTTTTCCTTTCCATAATTTTTTCCGTATATTGGGATCAAAGGCAATCCAGATTTTATATTCCTCTGCAAAATTTGCTACATCCAACACTAATTTTTTACAGCTATCGCTGATCACCGGTGTAATTCCAGAAATATAGATAATTTTGGCCTGTCTCAAAAAATCCCAGTCCAGAGTTTCCATATGAGACGCTGCCGAATCATTTCGATAATAAAACACAGACGTCTCCGAACCCTTCCTGACCTGTTTGATCATCACACCTGTGGGATACTCCTGATCCCAGACTACCCTGCTGGTATCTACCCCTTCCGATCTGATCGCATTTCGGATCAGGTATCCCAGCTCATCGGCTCCCAGCCGACTGATCCAAGCGGAGCTGTGTCCCAATTTACTGACACCAATCGCTACATTGCTCTCTGAACCTGCTGCTCTGATGCTCAAATCTCCGGCATAGCGCAGATATCCGCTCTCTTTTGGTACGAATGCCGCCATTGTCTCACCGAACGTAATTAATTCTGTCATAGGCAGGCCTCATCCACATATCGGCGAACAAAGCTTGTCATTTTATCCAACTCTTCTTCCTTGACAAACCAGTTATTAGAAATCCTGATTCCTTCTGCTTTTGTATATAAGTCAATCGTTCTGTATTGAAGGATCATTTTCTCGTCATTCCATGCTCGTTTTACCAGATCCCTGTGGTCGATCCCGGGAATCGTAAAGGCAAAAATCCCTGTCATCAAACGCTCATCTGATGGCGATAGAATTTCAGCTTCGGGAATTTTCTGTTCAAATTGACTGCGGCAATATTGGTTCAATTCCTTCTGCCGCTGTGTAATTTTTTCCAGTCCAATCTTTTCGGCAAATCGGATCGTGCCCGAAAAAGCTGTATACATCGGGATATGCTTTCCGCCATATTCAAATCGCCTTGCTGTCGAACGAAGCTGTATTTCATTTGTAGACAATTCAAATGCCTCCTGCATCCCCACGCCGCCAAACGGCACTCTTAATTCGGGAATCAGTTCTTTCTTCACATAGACCGCCGCGATTCCTTCCGGACCACACAGCCATTTGTGGCAGGATATCACGTAAAAATCGCACCCTATTTCCTTGACATTGATTTCTCCGTTGCCCGCTGCCTGCGCTCCGTCTATTGCTGTAAGAACGCCCTTTTTCCTGGCCGCTTCGCACATTTCTCTGGCGGGCATACGGGTACCCAGAGCGTGAAGAACATGGCTGAATACCGCCAATTTTACTGACGATGTCAACGCATTATCAAAATTTTCTATCAGTTCTTCATACGTTCCTTTGGCATGAAATTTTTCCGTATGGAATCCCCTTGACTTTTCTGCCGCAAAGAAGGGGAGCAGCGAAGCAGGATTTTCCTGATCTGAGACAACAACGCAGTCCCCTTTCTTCAGATCAAGCATATAATCTACAGTATTCAGTCCCTCTGCAATGCAGCGAACAAAGAATATTTCTTCTTCGGATGCATGAATAAACCTCGCGATATCCCGCCTTGCCTCTTCCAGCAGATCAAACAGCCAGTCATGAATCTCCACCTTAATCTGGCCTTCCTCGTACATTCTCTGAAATACGGACTCCATTCCCTCCCACACTGGCTTTGGGAGCGGCCCGCAGCCGGCTGAATTCAGATAAATATATTTCTCTGCGGCCGGCATAAGCCTCCTGAACGGGGCAAAATAATCTTGTGCCGTCATAACTACCTCCTTCTACTTGTCTACATTTCCCCGAACATGTTCTCTGGGCCTGGAAATCTGATACGCTTTTCGGAAGTGCTCTTCTGTTGTAAGACCCGCCGGAGCACAACCCAAAATGAAATCTACATTTGGATTGTCCTTGTGCCTTTCGTAATATTCTCTCGTACAATTTCCCAGGCAGAACAAATGCTCTCCCTCCTTCAGCTCCGGTATATCCTTGGGATCCGAGCCGTTCAGAAGTACCTTCATTCCTTTAAAATAGGGGAGATGGCCGGCTTCCCGGATTCTGGTAAGAGCGATGGTCATCACCGCCCTGCAGCCAAAACATTTCTGAGGCATTTCCTGTTCATAAATCTCTACCCCCTCATAGGTCTTACTCTGCGGTTCAGATGTCTTAAATGGATATTTTACCTCTTCTATTCTGTTTCCCAAAATCTCAATTTCTTCTGCAGCTATTGGTCCCTGCCCCGCTTCATGGGCATACCGGATGTATTCAACCTTTTCCGGATCAAATTCCATAATTCTGGCTGCCGTTGCATCTACTGCAGTCGGGTTGCTGCCCGCCATAATAATTCCCAGATCAACCGGGGTTCCTTCCAGAGGCCCCAGGCCTTCCATAGCTGTCAGACCATCTACTATTGTCAAATACGGAGGAAGAGCTGCAGTCAAATCTACGATTGCTTTTCTCATATTTAAATCATGGAACCGTCTTTTATCTGTGGGGGAAAGAAGGCCGTTCATATTCTTATAGGTAACCGTAATGTCCGTCAATGGATGAGTCTTAATCACCGGGATATTAATAATCACATCATAGTCCCACACAGCGCTGCAAATTTCTATATAGTCCATAAATCGGTACTTTTCACTGGTAACCTTTTTGAACTCTAATGCATTGGCATCGTACAGACCTACGCCATATTTTTCTGCCAATTTCGTAATCCCCAATATATCAAAAATTTTGGGTGTGCCCAAATGAAACGCTCCGGAACCTTCCACAATGTCAATCTTGCCGGCTCCCGCCTCTTTTGCCAGAAGAATTACGCTTTCCAGTACTTCCAAAGAGGTAGCCGCCCCGTCCTCTGAACTTAAGGGACCGGTACAGTTCGGCTTCAGCAGCACAGACTGCCCAGGCTTTACATAGGCTTCCATACCTCCCAGATAATTCAGCGCCTGTCTTACCGTCTCCTGTACTGTCTCCATCCGTTTTACTACAGATACTTTTTCCTTCATATCTTCCCTCCCTAGACCATTGGCGGTAACGCCGAGCTTTGCAAATATTCTAACGCCTTGTCAATATGTTTCTGACCATTTGTCAGAGTGAATCCAAAATGCGCCGGGATCAAAGCGTCAACCTGAAGTCCTGCTAATTTGGGAAAGCTGTTTCGGTAAGCTTCCAAAGAAGATCCATAACAGTTCTGAAGGCTCAATGCCCCATTTTTATATACACTGTCACCGGAAAACAAATATTTCCTTCCTCTCCGCTTCACCAGATAACAGACTGACTCTATACTGTGTCCTGGAGTGATCATCGGCTCTATCGTCATCCCGCCAACCCGGTACTCCTGGCCATCTTGTGCAATCAAATCCACTTTTCCGTGGTGAAAAACGTAGTCCTGTGGGTAGGCTCCCTTCTTTTTAGCTGCAATTAACCCCAACTCGTACTCCGTGCCTGACTCAATCAGCCGTTTTTCTTCTCTTGAGGCTACTACCTGACATCCAGGGATAAGTTTCTGCATCTCCCTCAACCCGCCAGTATGATCTCCGTGGCAATGAGTTACAAACAAGTATCGGATCTGTTCTGTTTTGACACCCGTTTCCTCAATATTTTTCATAATCTGCCCTGTATCTATGCCGCTTCCGGCATCAAACAACATTGCCTCCCCGTCGTCTTCCAACAGGAATATATTACAATCTTTATAGCAGGAGATACCTGGTCCTCCGTCGCCGCCGGCCACCATAAAAAACCCTTTTTCTATTTGAATGAACATCCCTGTACCTCCTTACCAAAGTCCCAATATTCTCGGCAGAGTAAGACAAAGTTCCGGAATATATGTAATCAGAAACAGTACAATAATTTCCGCTGTAACGAATGGAATCATAGCCTTCATAGATTTGCTCAAAGGAATCTTTGCAATTCCCGTTGCAATGAACATACACATTCCGAAAGGCGGGGTCGCCAGACCGATAATGATATTCAAAACGAATACCACGCCAAAATGTACTGCATCAATGCCAAACATTGTGGCAATAGGAGCCAGAACCGGAGCACAGATCAGCAGAATGGCATTGCTCTCCATAACGCATCCCATAGCCAGCAGGAATAAGTTCACTAAGAAAAGAAATACATACTTGCTGGATGTGAACTCCATCAGGAATTCAGAGATCGCCAGGGGGATCTGGGTCATAGCCACCAAACAGCCAAAAGAATAGGAAAGCCCGACAATCAGCAGGACTGCCCCGCAGGAAACCGCTGACTGGACAATGCAGGTACACAGCGTTTTCAGATTTAGGCTCCTGTAGTAGAGAAATCCCACCAACAAGGCATAAATTACCGCTATGTCTGCAGCTTCAGTTGGGGTAAAGATACCGCTGAGGATACCACCCAAAATGATCACTGGCATAATCGCCGCCGGGATTGCCCTGCACAAAGTCTTAATAATCTGTATCGGCGTATAGTGTTTGTTGCTCTTGGGGTAATTCCTTTTGTGGCTCATGTATGCAGTGGGAATCATCAAAGCAACCCCCAGAAGAATCCCGGGAACCACCCCAGCCATAAACAATGCCGAGATAGACACCATCATGGTGGAGCCATACAAAACGAACCCGATGCTGGGCGGAATAATCGGTCCGATAACCGAGGAGGATGCCGTTACGCCTACTGAAAAATCTGCATCGTAGCCCTGTTTTACCATGGCAGGAATCAGAGCACCGCCGATAGCGGCCGTGTCTGCTGTAGCAGAGCCGGAAATTCCTGCAAAAAACATAGATGCCAGGATATTGGCGTGAGCCAGACTTCCCCTCACTCTCCCCAAAAGAACTTCGCAGACCGTCAGAAGATCATCAATAATTCCTACACGGCCCATCAGATCGCCTGCCAAAATAAACAGCGGAAGGGCCAGCAAAGTAAAACTATCCAGCCCCTGGTATGTCTGCTGAAATATAACCATCAGAGGTATCTGGCCATTTATCAGGATCGTCACCATAATCGCCAAACCGATAGAGAATGCGATCGGCACCCCAATGATGAGAAAAACAGCCATAGATCCGAACAACAGTGCCATAGCTTCCATATATTATCCCTCCTGTACTTCCACTTCGGTGACAGTCTCACCAGTCAATTTTATGAGGAGCTGATATATCCCATGAACCACCATAATTGCCGATCCTGCATAGATCCCTACAGCGGTCCATGCCAGGTTGATCCTGGTAACTGACGCCTTTCCTAATGCAAAAATTTTCATGGCATCTGCGCCTACGTACAAAAATACAATCAAAAATACCAATACCAGACAGAGATCGATAATTTCTGCCACCCGCTTTGCATTAGGTTTCAGCTTATCCACAATAAAGCTGAAATTGATCAGATTCCCCTTCTTCATCTCCACGCTTCCACCGATGAAGGCAAACCACAGCATACAGAAACGGGCGATCTCCTCCGTCCAATTCAAGGGGGAGTTCAATACAAACCGGGTAAATACGCCTAAAAACAGATCAACCACCATAACGATCCCTATCACCAGACAGAGCTTGCGGCATATCATATCCAAAAAATCGCTGATATATTTTAATACATTTATCACAGGCTTTAATGCGCTCTTCATATATTGCCTCCTTCTGTAGGGTTCAGGAAAATCCTTTGAGATCTTCCTGAACCTTCAAGCCTTCCTTAGAAGTCGTTTCCGATTTCCATAACTTTATCAACAATATCCTGCGGAGCGTCTTTTCCTTCGCCTACGTAATCGCCCCAGATCGCTTCCCCGCTGGCTCTCCACAGTTCTAATTCTTCCTCTGTCGGCGTATAAACCTCTGTTCCTGAAGTCACAATCTCGTCTAGAATGGTCTCCAACTCTGCATTCAGCAGTTCATCCTTTGTAACTTCCAAATTCTTCCCTGCCTCCATAACCAGGTTGTAGAGTTCTGATCCCTCCCCTCCCAGCTTGTCAATGCAGGCCTGACTCATAAGCTGCACAGAAACAATATAGGATATATCAATAATCGTACAGTAATCTGTTACTTCGCACAGCTTATTTCCGTAAGTGCCGATCGGGTGACCGTACATTCCATCTACAGTACCCTGCTGGAGGGCCAGATACAATTCGTTAAAGTTCATAGGCACAGAGGATGCTCCCCACTGGTCAAACAAAGCGATCTCAATCTCCGATCCTGTTGTTCTCAGTTTCAGACCTTTCATATCCTCCGGGACTTTTGCCAGACCGTTTTTGCTGTTATAAAACAGGGCCCGAGCCGCTCCACCGTCAATGTCATAGTTCACCGGAACCATTCCAATATCACTTTTAATTTTTTCAGCTACCCAATCCCGAATTTCCTGGTTGTCAAAAGTTGCCCGGACATGAGGCTGATTCTTAAACAGACCCGGCAGATCGGTAAAGGCCAATGCTGTGGAGTAATCCATCAAATTTCCTGCCGAACTTTTTACGATGTCAAGTCCCCCGCCCATAGCTGACATGACTACCTGTTTGTCGTTTCCCAACTGGCTGCTGTGGTAAAACTCAACCTTGATTCTGCCTCCGGATCCTTCTTCAATTTCTTCGATAAACTTCAAATCCGCTTCATATTCCGGCGTGCCGGGAACCTCCGCTGCCGCATACTTCAAAACGATCTGTTCTCCTGAAGCCGCCTGTTCCCCCTCCTGGGCTGCTTCTGATGATTCTGCCGAAGAGCTGCTGTTGGCTGCCGCCGTTGTTGCCTCGCTCGTTGTTCCCCCGTTCCCGCATGCTGTCAAAGCAAGTGCCGATGTCAGTGCTACCGCCATAAGAATTTTTTTCATACGGTTTTCTCCTTTCACATTTGCAATAAGATTTTTTGTCTTCCCCTTTTTTGTTGTACCTATATATTATTTTAATTCTTACTTTTTGTCAATATTATTTTATGTATTTTCGTCAAAAAAGTTATTAAAAATTCTATTTTTTTATGATTTTCGACTTGTTTTATTATTTTTTATCTTGTATAATAAAGTCATGATTCTTCTTTTTTGTTGAATAAATAACAATCTGTCATATTTGGAGGTCTTTTATATGGGAATTATTGAAAAGCGAATTGAAGAACTGGGGCTGACCCTTCCTCCTTGTCCAAAACCTGTAGCAGACTACATTCCTGCTGCCAGTTTCTCAGGCAATCTCGTATACATATCCGGCCAGGACTGCAAAAAAGATGGCAAGCTCCTCTACCAAGGCAAACTTGGTTCCACTGTAACAATCTCTCAAGGCGAAGAATGTGCTGCTCAGTCTGTGCTTAACTGTTTGGCTGCATTAAAGTATGCGATCGGAGACCTAGACCGGGTCGAACGAATTGTAAAAATTTTAGGATTTGTAGCAAGCGAACCCGGATTCGATCAACAGCCCTTTGTTATCAATGGAGGTTCAAAACTTCTTTTAGATATTTTCGGGGAAAGTGGAAAACATGCCAGGGCCGCCATAGGAACGAACGAATTACCTTTTGGCACGCCTGTTGAGATTGAGATGATTGTCGAACTAAAAAGCAATTGAGCGTAAGGAGGGATCCTATCTATGAAACTAATACTTGCCCACAATTTTATTTCTTGCTGTAATGATGTCATCAATGAAGAACAAGAAATAGGTATTTTAATTGAAAACGGAGTTATCTCACAGGTATCTCCATTAAAAAAAATGAGTGTCTGGCTTTCCGATCCTTCTGTAGAAAAAATAGATGCCGGTCATTCTTATGTAATGCCCGGCCTGATCGATGCCCATGTCCATCTCTGTTTTGATTCTTCCGTCAATCCTATCACAGCTTTAGACTCAGAATCAGAAGCCAATACCCTCCTGCGAATGGTAAAGGCAGCTCAGCAGGAACTATATTCTGGCGTCACTACGGTACGCGACTGCGGCGCAAAGGGCCTTTCTATTCTCGCTCTTAGAGATGCCATTCAAAGAGGCGACATCGTGGGAAGCGATATTATCGCCTGTGGCCCTCCCATCACTGTCACTGGCGGCCACTGCCATTTTTTAGGATTAGAGGCCGATGGCTTTTTGGAAGTTCAAAAAGCTGTACGTACTTTATGTCGCGAAGATGTTGATTTCATTAAGGTTATGGTTTCCGGCGGCAACATGACTCCGGGCAGCAACTCTTTAATTAACCACTATAATCTGGATATCCTGGAAGCTATTACCTACGAAGCTCATATGAGGGGCAAAAAGGTGGCCGGCCATATCCACACTACACCGGGAATTGCCAACGCCATTCAGGCTGGTTTTGATACGATCGAGCATTGCAGCTACAAAAATCCTACTGGTCAGCCTGACGTCTCCTACTCACAAGAGCTGGCAGAACAATTGAAAGAAAAAGGCATTGCCGTCTGCCCTGCTATGGGAAAATCTTATATTCTGCCACCAGAGGAAGGCGCACCTCTTCCCGACAAAGTGGCTATGTGGAGAGATTTTCAAAACAGCAGATTTGAAACCACAAGAAAGATGTTTGAAAGCGGTGTTTCCATAATCGCCGGAACTGATGCGGGATGCAAAAATTCTTACTTCTATGAATTTGGCCTAACCCTGGAGATCATGCACGAAAAGGTGGGGCTTCCGGTTTCAGATGTCTTGTTAAGCGCTACCGGCAGGGCAGCCAAAGTTCTCGGAATTTCAGAGACAGCAGGAACCCTTGAAAAAGGAAAATATGCCGACCTTATATTTGTTCCCGGAAATCCCGCTAAAGATCTGTCTGTATTCAGAAACGTAATCGGTGTGATGAAAAAGGGAAATCTTCTCTTTCTCAATGCGGTATAAGAAAATGTTTCAAAATGTTCCCTCTCTATATTATTTTTCTGGCAAAAACTTCCTTTTATGGTATAATATAGACATTTACCACAGTTTTAGGCTTAATAAAAAGAAAAAATCGATATGTCTAAAGAGAGGAGGGTCGAAATGAACAGCATTTACGACGAATGGCCTATGTGGCAGCAGTTAATGACTATGTTAGAAAATCAATTCGGGAATCGTTGTGAGATTATCCTCCACGATCTCACCAAAGACTACAACCACACTATCGTAGACATCCGCAACGGCCATCTTACCAACCGGAAAATCGGAGACTGCGGTTCTAATCTCGGTCTGGAGGTCTTGAGGGGAACAGTGAAAGACGGTGATCGGTACAACTACATTGTCAACACCAGAGACGGAAAACTCCTGCGGTCATCCACAATGTTTATCAAAGATGACGCAGGAAAAATAATAGGTTCCCTCTGTCTCAATACCGATATTACAGAAACGGTGCGGTTTGAAGAGTATTTAAAACAGTATAATCAGTTTAATTTTTATCCGGATGATTCGCCGGCTACGGTCGGCCCCGGACCCATTGCCGAAAACAGGCAAACTTCCCCGGCTGAACCTGCTGTCCCTTCCGACGACAGGCCGGAAGGGACCTATGAGATCTTTGCCAACGACGTTTCACAGGTACTGGATTTTTTGATCGCGGAGGCCAACAAACTGATTGGAAAGCCGGTTTCCCAGATGAAACGGGATGACAAGATCGAATTTGTCCGTTATCTCGATAAAAAAGGAGCGTTTCTGATCACTCATTCCGCAGAGCGGGTATATGAGTATCTGAACATCTCCCGTTTTACCTTATACAATTACCTGGATATTGTTCACAAGGAGAACGACGCCCAGGAGTCAGATGCCACTTAAAATAAAGCGCAGTAACACCTCCGTATTGATTTCTGGCAGGCCTGAGGGCACTGATATCAATTAGAATCCCGGCATCTTTGTTGAAAACGAAACGACATCAGACCGATCAATCCTCCCTCAGATGACAAATCCGAGGGAGATTCTTGGTATTACCAGCTACAAGATTGATTTATATAAAGCTAATCCTTAAAGAACAAATTCACTTAGATAAAAAGAGGGAGCATTATGAAAAAGCGATATACAGTCTTTATAAGTTCTACCTATGAAGATTTACAGGAAGAACGAGAAAACGTAATGGATGCCTTGTTAAAACTTGACCTGATTCCATGTGGCATGGAATTATTTCCCGCCTCAAATGAATCTCAATGGTCGCTTATCAAACGCGTCATCGACGATTGTGACTACTATATTTTGATACTGGCCGGAAGATACGGATCCATTAATAAAGAAGAGGGTATCAGCTATACTGAAATGGAATATCGCTACGCCCTGACATCCGGAAAACCTGTTATTGCCTTCGTCCACAGTCATCCGGAAGAATTGCCGGCAAAAAAAGTGGAGCAATCATCTAAAAAGAAAAAACAGCTGGACAAATTCAGGGAACTGGTTAAGACCAAATTAGTCAGCTACTGGAAAGATCCATATGAATTAGGTCAGCAGGTGTCAATCAGCATGACCAAATTAATAGAACAGTTTCCATCGACCGGCTGGATAAAGGCAGATCATGTCATAAATCAGGACAACATTATGGGATTAAGTGCAGTCTATAGAACCAGGCAGTACGAAAACCAGGTATTATACGGATCTTCCATGGCAAAAAACTTAGATATTTGTGCCTTTGGACTGCGTTCATTCCGTGATTCTCGGGCTAAAGAAACCCATGATGCATGTGCAAATGGATTGGTAATAAGATTTTTATGTATATCTCCCACTTCAATTTTTCTGGCACAACGCGAAAAGGAAGAAAACGTGGGAAGCGGAGAAATCGCACGTACTGTGAAGGACTGTATTCGGTTTTTCCTTGATTTAAAAGAAGATTTTCCTGATAATATTTATATTAAATCCTATGACGCCCTTCCCTTAGATCTTTATTGGAGACAAGACGATATTCTTGCAGTCGGACCATATCTATATGGCAAAACAAGCCAACAGTCAATAACCTATGAGTACAGGAAGGGTTCTCAGGGATTTTCATATTATACAGATTATTTTGAAGAGTTGTGGAATAGCAAAGAGTTCTGCACCGAAATATCATAGATAAATACTTTTTTCGATTTTAGAAGATATCTGGAAATGACAGCATCTCAGTAACCCAAAAGAGGCACAGGAATCAACTTCCTGTGCCTCCAATCTTTATTGGCTTAGTCGTTCAATGCAGCCTGTGCCGCAGCCAGTCTCGCGATCGGAACGCGGAACGGTGAGCAGGATACATAGTCCAGACCAATCTTATGGCAGAACTCTACGGAAGACGGATCACCGCCGTGCTCGCCGCAGATACCTACATGCATATCCGGGCGGGTAGCCTTGCCCAGTTTGATAGCCATTTCCATCAGCTTGCCTACGCCTACCTGATCCAGTTTTGCAAACGGATCGTTCTCAAAGATCTTAGCATCGTAGTATGCGTTCAGGAACTTGCCGGCGTCATCGCGGGAGAAGCCATAGGTCATCTGAGTCAGATCGTTGGTACCGAAGCAGAAGAACTCAGCTTCCTTTGCGATCTCGTCAGCGGTCAGAGCTGCTCTCGGGATCTCGATCATGGTACCTACTTCGTATTTCAGTTCAATGCCGCTTGCTGCAATCTCTGCATCTGCGGTCTCAACTACAAAGTTCTTTACATATTTCAGCTCTTTTACATCGCCTACCAGCGGGATCATAATCTCAGGTACAATGTTCCAGTCCGGATGTGCCTTCTTTACATTGATAGCAGCACGGATGACAGCCTTGGTCTGCATCTTTGCGATCTCCGGATAGGTAACTGCCAGACGGCATCCGCGGTGGCCCATCATCGGGTTGAACTCGTGGAGAGAAGCAATGATGTTCTTGATCTGCTCAACGGTCTTGCCCTGAGCCTTTGCCAGCTTCTCGATGTCAGCCTCTTCGGTGGGAACGAACTCATGCAGCGGCGGATCCAGGAAACGGATGGTAACAGGATTGCCTTCCAGAGCCTCGTACAGTTTTTCAAAGTCGCCCTGCTGTACCGGAAGGATCTTCTCCAGAGCTGCTTCTCTTTCTTCTACAGTATCGGAGCAGATCATCTCGCGGAATGCGTCGATTCTGTCGCCTTCAAAGAACATATGCTCGGTACGGCAAAGGCCAATGCCCTCTGCTCCCAGTTCTCTCGCCTTCCTTGCATCTGCAGGAGTATCTGCGTTTGTTCTTACTTTTAACTTTCTATATTTGTCAGCCCAGGCCATAATTCTTCCGAACTCGCCTGCGATGGTAGCGTCTACAGTGGGGATGACACCGTCGTAGATATTTCCGGTAGAACCGTCAATGGACAGCCAGTCTCCCTCATGGTATTCCTTGCCTGCCAGAGTGAATTTCTTGTTCTCCTCATCCATAGCGATCTCGGAGCAGCCGGATACACAGCATGTACCCATGCCGCGGGCAACTACTGCAGCGTGGCTGGTCATACCGCCGCGAACAGTCAGGATACCCTGGGAAGCCTTCATTCCTTCGATATCTTCCGGGGAGGTCTCCAGACGAACCAGAACAACCTTCTCACCCCTTGCATTCCAGGCCTTTGCGTCCTCTGCAGTAAACACGATCTTACCGCAGGCAGCGCCAGGAGATGCAGCCAGAGCCTTTGCAACAGGCTGAGCCTTCTTCAAAGCCTCTGCGTCAAACTGAGGATGAAGCAGTGTATCTAAGTTTCTCGGATCGATCATCTTAACTGCTTTCTCTTCAGTGATCATTCCCTCGTCAACCAGATCGCAGGCAATCTTTAAAGCTGCCTTTGCGGTTCTCTTGCCGTTACGGGTCTGAAGCATATACAGCTTTTTGTCCTCAATGGTGAACTCCATATCCTGCATATCGCGGTAATGGTCTTCCAGAGTATGGCAGATGCCTACAAACTGCTCGTAAACTTCCGGCATTACCTCTTTTAACTGATCAATCTTCTGAGGGGTACGAACGCCTGCTACAACGTCCTCGCCCTGAGCGTTCATCAGGAACTCGCCCATCAGATGCTTTTCACCGGTAGCTGGATCACGGGTAAATGCAACGCCGGTACCGGAAGTATCACCCATATTTCCGAATGCCATCATCTGTACGTTTACAGCGGTACCCCAAGAATACGGGATATCGTTGTCGCGGCGGTATACGTTTGCTCTGGGGTTGTCCCAGGAACGGAATACAGCCTTGATTGCCTCCATAAGCTGAACCTTGGGATCATCCGGGAAATCCTCGCCGATTTTCTCTTTGTATTCAGCCTTGAACTGATTTGCCAGTTCTTTTAAGTCATCTGCAGTCAGTTCAACGTCCTGAGTAACGCCCTTTTCTGCTTTCATCTTATCGATGAGCTCTTCAAAGTATTTCTTTCCGACTTCCATAACAACGTCGGAGAACATCTGGATAAATCTTCTGTAGCAGTCCCATGCCCAGCGCGGGTTGCCGGACTTTGCTGCCAAGACTTCTACTACTTCTTCATTCAGACCCAGATTCAAAATCGTGTCCATCATGCCAGGCATGGATGCACGTGCACCGGAACGAACCGAAACCAGGAGGGGATTTTCCTTATCACCAAACTTTTTGCCAGTGATCTCTTCCATCTTTCCGATGTATTCCATAATCTGGCCCTTGATTTCGTCGTTGATCTTCTTGCCATCTTCATAATACTGTGTGCAGGCTTCCGTGGTAATGGTGAAACCCTGGGGTACCGGAAGACCAAGATTGGTCATCTCAGCCAGGTTTGCACCTTTGCCGCCCAACAGATTTCTCATGTCGGCATTGCCCTCATTGAACAAATAAACCCATTTTGCCATTCGTAAATTCCTCCTAAAAGTTTGGTTTGAAACGCCGGGATATCTTTTATCCAGCATCTGCGCTTCCTATCATAAGCACACAAATAGAAAGCTCCCTCTGCTGTACCGCCGGGACTTTCCTGGATGTTGGCTTACTGCTTTCTCTACAGTATTATAGCATAATTTTGGGGGGCGTAAAGGGATTTCCGCCCTCATTTTCCCAAAAAATACAGTTTTTATCAGTAAATTAACGTGAAAGCACTTACAATTTCTGTTATTTTCGAATATCTGTTATTTATTCGGATATACGAATTTCTAATGAGGATTCCTGACTGGCCGGCAGCTCCGGAATTGAAAAAGCGTTTTCTCCCGACAGGCTTTCCTCTACCGTCAGCTCAAACACGCAGTTTGTCTCTTTCCCATCGTACAGCACAGGGATGGTATAGATGCCAGGCGTATTCAGATCGCAGTTTTCCATATCGTATGTCAGCCTGTCTGCCTCCAAAACTCCCTCTTCAAAATAGTCCTCTGCGTGGAGTTCCGGGGGGTCTCCGACCTTCGCTGAGGCATAAAGCGTCTGAGAAGACCCCTCATCAAAAAGCGGGTTTTCATTTCCGTCCCATATACCAAAAAGCGCCCCCACTATCACAATCAGAACGCCCACTGTAAAAAAGCTGATCCTTCTCTTTTCTGTATTCATGTTGTCATTCCTCCTTTTTGCCCGGCAGTTCTCATGCGGTTTCCAAATTCCTGCAGCATGTTATCCTATGTATACTGACGCTATCATCTCATTCACATCAAATTCCTGTCTGTTCTTTACCATCTCTTCCAGATACTCAAGGTTCCCCGCTGAATGTTCGATTTCTCTGGCATAGATATGGATCAATCGCTCCAATGGAATTCCCAGCGCTCCCTCCAGCATATGAAGAGCAAGGCAATGGTAAACTGTCAGCTTTACTTTTGAAAGCACATCCCCGTCATATACAGCTCCCGGCAGGTAGAGATCCAGATAAGAGACCAATATATGCTCGTAGGGCAAGCCGCAAGCTGCTTTTGAGCTGTCTTTTTCCATGCAGCGCCCTCCTGCCTCCCACCGGCGCAGCCTGCTCAGTATTTTTTTCCATTTGTTTTCAATAACTGCAAATTCATAAAACGTATCTCGGTATTTTAGAAGCAGGTTTTCTCTGTCTCTCTCGGACTTTTGAAGTGCGCGGCACCTCTCCTCGAATTTCTTATCCGCAGCCTCTGTCCGACAGCAGAACCTTTCCAGGTATTTTCTGATCTTCCCCAGGCTGTTCTCCCTTTTTCCGGAGTCGAGACGTTTCTGAACATCGTGCGCGAAGGCCAGAACCATTGCCATTCTTCTTTCCATTGTAAATTTTCTGTCCTGTCCAATCTCAATGGCAACACGGCGAATTTCCAGCAGTACTTCCAGAAAGTCTCTGTCGATTTCACTATCGGGCCGCCCCTTTCCCACCGACATCTTTTCCGCAAAAATGATAGGCTCCTGACGGCTCAAAATGATTCTTGCCACTTCCGGACAGGAAAAGGATAAGGACCATTCCTTACGGCTTCCGTACTCTTCCACATGTCTCGGGTACAGGCGGCAGGCTTTGGAAATCATGTGAACTCCGCCTTCCTTTTGCAGGCTGCACAGTCCGGAACCATCCAAAAACGGGCAGACACCGTTCTGGAATACGAGACAGCCTCTTTTGAAATCTACGCCCTGGTGAATTCGTCGCCCCAGATTCCCACATGCTCTCCTGTAGCATGCCAGGGTCTTCGGATCAATTGAGATATCCCATCCCTGGCAGCAGGTGTCCGGGCAGGCTCCCGCTGCACATTGAAATTTTGATAAATAAAGAGGATAGCGTACAACCATAATATAAAAATAAAATGCCTTTCTGTATGATTTAAACTGTAATCCGATTATAGCCGTTTTTTTCTCAGCACGCAAGTAAACCTGCCGACGGTATGTTCTGTAACGGCCCCTCTCTATTTCATTCCCGTAAAATTTCCCCTATTGACATATACCCCCATAGGGTATATACTGATTACAAGTTCAAACGGCGGAAATGATCTATCATGGATGCCGGGAAATGAGGTGAAAGATATGGAAGAACAACGTGATTGCTGTTGTCATCCCAGAACCAAAGAACGTTCCGAGGAAGAATACAAGCACCTGATCCACCGGTTAAACCGGATCGAGGGACAGATACGTGGAATCAAGGGTATGGTCGAAAAAAATGCCTACTGCGCTGACATTTTGATCCAGTCTGCAGCCGTAACCGCGGCCATCAATGCTTTTAACCGCGAATTGCTTTCTAATCATATTAGAACCTGTGTAGTGCGGGATATCCAGGAGGGGAAGGAAGGAACAGCCGATGAGCTGGTCTCTCTGCTCCAGAGACTTATGAAATAGGATACCTGCCGCCAGATATGGAGGTGAATCATTTATGGAACAATATACTGTCACCGGCATGAGCTGTGCCGCCTGCAGCGCGCGGGTAGAAAAGGCAGTTTCCAAAGTAGACGGCGTTACTTCCTGCTCCGTCAGCCTTCTGACCAACTCAATGGGTGTGGAAGGCAGCGCATCCCCTCAGGCAATTATTGAAGCCGTCGAGGAAGCCGGATACGGCGCTGCGTTAAAGGGCGCCGAGGCGAAAACATCTGCCGCCGCTGCTGCTAACGAAGAGATGCTGAAAGATCACGAGACACCGGTCTTAAAACGCCGTCTTCTCGCTTCTCTGGGCTTTTTGCTCATACTGATGTATTTTTCTATGGGGCACATGATGTGGGGATGGCCTGTACCGGCATTTTTCAGCAATAACCATGTCGCCATGGGTATTC
The DNA here is from genome assembly GCA_904395885.1 of uncultured Lachnospiraceae bacterium. Lineage (GTDB taxonomy): Bacteria > Bacillota > Clostridia > Lachnospirales > Lachnospiraceae > UMGS1370. The sequence goes on along the minus strand of CAJFOF010000029.1, from coordinate 28,148 downwards.
TGCAGCTTCTCCTGACGGTCATTATCATGGTGATCAACCAGAAATTCTTTATCAGCGGATTTAAAAGCCTGTGGCACAAAGCTCCAAACATGGACACTTTGGTTGCCCTGGGATCCGGCGCTTCCTTCGTGTACAGCACCTACGCTCTCTTTGCCATGACCGATGCCCAGGTCAGAGGGGACGGCGCTGCCGTCATGGCTTATATGCATGAATTCTATTTTGAATCCGCCGCCATGATCCTGACCCTGATTACCGTGGGCAAAATGCTGGAAGCCCATTCCAAAGGCAAGACCACAGACGCTTTAAAAAATCTGATGAAGCTGGCCCCAAAAACTGCCACTGTCCTGAAAAACGGAACTGAGACGGTGGTCTCCATCGACCAGGTTCAGAAGGGCGATATCTTTGTGGTACGGCCTGGTGAGAACATCCCCGTAGACGGCCGAATCGTAGAGGGAAGCAGTGCTGTCAATGAGTCTGCCCTTACAGGAGAAAGCATTCCTGTGGATAAATCGGCAGGAGATTCCGTCTCCGCCGCTACTTTGAACCAGTCCGGGTATATCAGGTGCGAGGCAACCAGAGTCGGGGAGGATACTACCTTCTCTCAGATTATCCAGATGGTCAGCGATGCTGCCGCCACAAAAGCCCCCATCGCCAAAGTAGCTGATAAAGTTTCCGGTGTTTTTGTACCTGCTGTTATTGCCATTGCTGCTGTTACAATCCTGGCATGGCTTCTGGCCGGCCAGACATTTGGATTTGCTCTGGCCCGCGGCATCTCTGTCCTGGTCATAAGCTGTCCCTGCGCTTTAGGTCTGGCCACCCCTGTCGCCATCATGGTGGGCAACGGAATGGGGGCCAAAAATGGTATCCTGTTTAAGACCGCTGTCTCTCTGGAGGAAACAGGCAAAATGGAAATCGTCGCCTTAGACAAGACCGGCACCATCACCAGCGGGGAACCCAAGGTGACGGATCTGATCCCTGCCGATGGATTCCGTGAGTCGGATCTTCTCCAGTTGGCCTACTCTCTGGAAAAGAAAAGCGAGCATCCTCTGGCAAAAGCGATCCTTCAGAAAGCTGCGGAAGATGGAATTACCGCCGGGGAAGTCTCTGATTTCTCCGCCCTTCCCGGAAACGGACTCAGAGCTGTGCTGGACGGGGAAGCCCTGATCGGCGGAAGCCTGGCCTTTATCAGCAGCCAGACAGAGGTTCCGGAGGATTTAAAAGTCCAATCAGAGCAACTGGCAGAGCAGGGCAAGACCCCTCTTCTCTTTATGAAGAGCGGCAGACTGGCCGGAATTATCGCCGTTGCCGATGTGATCAAGGGAGACAGCCCTCAGGCTGTGCGGGAACTTCAGAATATGGGAATCCACGTCGTCATGCTTACCGGTGATAATGAGCGCACTGCCAAGGCCATTGGCCAGCAGGCCGGTGTGGATGAGGTTATTGCCGGCGTCCTTCCGGATGGCAAAGAGAGTGTGATCCGCTCCCTGAAGCAAAAGGGCAAAGTCGCCATGGTAGGGGATGGAATCAACGATGCACCGGCACTTATGCGGGCCGACATCGGCATCGCCATCGGAGCCGGGACGGATGTGGCCATCGACGCGGCCGATATTGTACTGATGAAAAGCCGTCTCAGCGACGTGCCTGCAGCCATCCGCCTGAGCCGGGCTACGTTAAGGAATATCCACGAAAATCTGTTCTGGGCGTTTTTCTACAATGTCATCGGCATTCCCCTGGCCGCTGGCGTATGGATCCCCCTTTTCGGCTGGCAGTTAAATCCTATGTTCGGAGCTGCAGCCATGAGCCTGTCCAGTTTCTGTGTCGTATCAAATGCGCTGCGGCTGAATTTCTTCAACATCCGCAGCACTAAAAAAGATAAAAAAATCAAAACAAGAAAAAAGGAGACAAAAACCATGGAAAAAACAATGAAAATCGAAGGAATGATGTGCGGCCACTGTGAGGCCAGAGTAAAAAAAGCCCTGGAGGCACTTCCCCAGGTAGAGGCGGCGGCTGTCAGCCATGAAAACGGAACTGCCGTTGTCACCTTAAAAGAAGCTGTCGAAGACAGTGTACTGACCAAGGCTGTCGAGGATCAGGACTACAAAGTCATCTCTGTACAGTAAGAGATGTGACGGCTGATATCTTTTAGACAAAAAGCATCCCTGCGGAAACCTGGCGCTGACAAAACAGCAAGGCTCCCGCAGGGATGTTCCTTTTTTATTTATTTTCCTCCACTGATGGTAAATTCATATTCCATATCTTTCTCAGCAGATACATGGTATTCTGCCTCCACATCGCTTCCCCAACTGTCGATTCCTCCCACGCCTCTCATGGCGGTCAGAACCGATACCACAGTCCGGCGGATCTCCGGCAGCTCTTCCCTGTGTTTTGCGCTCTCCAGTTCCTGGGGTGTATAGGGGATGGCGCTGAAGCAGAACGGCTTTCCCCCGGCCATGGTGATCTTCAGGGTCTCCTGGCCTTTATACAGCTTCACCCACCTGGTTTCCACATGGCTGCCGTACTCCTGAGGTACCAGGTAATCCGGCTTTTTCAAGGTCTCTTCCCAGATTCCAAAGGCGCCGCCTTTTTTCCGGTCAGGATAAGTTTCTCCGCTCAGTCCCTGCCACTGGTATCTATCTGCCGGGAAGGGGACGGTAAACCGCAGACCAAAGACGGGAAACTGTGGAAGCCCCTGGGTGCCCCGATACCGTGTCTTAACCCGAATCACGCCCTGTTCGTCCACTGTGTAAGTCACCAAAACCTGGGCGGATGGCTCCGTGCAGGTCTGGTACTCATAGGTGATGGACGCCCAGCCGGAGCCTTCTCTCACATTCCAGCCGGTACACTGGATAAACTGATCTGCACCGCACCAGACAGCGCTTCTCAACGGGAAACCGTTTCCTTTATCGTTTTCCGTGGTCCCTCTCCAGAAGGCCGGATATGCAGGACGGTAGATCCATTCTGTCCCGCCGTATACCAGAGATACCGGACCGTGTTCCGCATAAGAAAACAGAACGGCGAATCCTTTTCCGCGGATTCCCAGGGTAACATCCCCTCGAATCACCTGAAAGGCTTCCGGCCGGGCATCTGCCTCTGTCGTGGGTGTGGCCTCCGCGGAAATGGCCGCATCCGCTTCTTCTGCTGCCCGCCTGTTCTCCTCATCCATTTTCCGGCGCTCTTCTGGGGAGCTGTACCAGTACCTCACCTCCTGCATAGCCGGTTTTTCCTTCCGGTCGGCAAAGACGATGCCGTTGCCGCTGAAAGCGTAATCTGTAGGCCGGTCGTTGAAATCGCCGCCGTAACCCAGCACCTCTGTCCCGTCAATGTCTTTCCGGTAAATGGCCTGATCAATATAATCCCAGATAAAGCCGCCCTGGTACATGGGGAATTCGTCCAGCAGGCGAATATAGCTTTCCATGCCACCGATAGAATTTCCCATGTCATGCATGTATTCGCACATGATAAAGGGTTTCTGAGGATCATTTTCCAGATACTCCCTCACCTCGGCAGGGGGAGCATACATCCGGCTCTCCACATCGCTGATCTCATTGAACTCCCGATTCCAGTAAACGCCCTCATAATGAACCACCCGGGAAGGATCTTTCTCATGAAAATAGCGGCTGATGGCCAGGATGCATTCTCCCGCATAGGACTCATTCCCACAGGACCACCAGAGAACGCAGGCATGGTTCTTGTCTCTCTCCACCATAGATCTGGCCCGGTCTACCACACACTCCTTCCACTCAGGAAGGCTGGCCGGAACATTCCAGGAAGGCTCGCATACGCTCATCTTCTGCCAGGAACCGTGGCTCTCCAGATTGGTCTCATCCATCACATAGATGCCATTCTCATCGCAGAGGCGGTACCACAGGCTCTGATTGGGATAATGGCTGGTCCTCACCGCGTTAATGTTATTCTTTTTGATGATCTCAATATCCCGGCGCATATCTTCCTCTGTAATAGAGCGGCCCCGCCGGGGATTCCACTCATGGCGGTTGACGCCGTTGATAATGATCCTCTCGCCGTTGAGAAGCATGATCTTGTCCCTGATCTCTAACCGGCGGAAGCCAAGCGAATAAGGAACAATCTCTATGAGCGATCCGTCCTCCCCCGTCAGAGTCACTTCCAGTTCATACAGATAAGGGTCCGGAGACGACCATCGGCGCACACCGGGGATCTCCGTCTCAGCCACTTCAATCTGCCGCCATTCTTCCCCGGCATCCAGCTTGCGGCATGCCCCTGAGGCCGCTATATTTCCTTCCCTGTCCTTTACCAGCCAGCTTAAAGAATAATGGCTTCCTGACAGAGCCTTTTCTGCTGAGACTTTCACTCTCAGCCGGAAGGTCCCTGTCTTATAGTCATCTTTCAGTCCGGCCTCTGCCCACAGATCCTCAATATGGATCCCCGGCTTTCCGTACAGGTACACATCCCGGAATATCCCGGAAAAGCGGAAGAAATCCTGATCCTCGATCCAGGCCGCCGAGCTGCGCTTGTAGACCTCCACACAGAGACGGTTTCCCTTCTCTTGCACGATGTCCGTCAGGTCAAAATCCGACGGCGTGAAGGAGTCTTCGCTGTAACCGATAAATTTGCCGTTGAGCCAGACATAAAATGCCTCCTCCACCCCCTGGAAGGAGATGCAGACGCGCTTTCCCACCAGCGCTTCTTCCAGATCGAACTCCTTCACATAAGATCCCACCTGGTCATCCTCCCAGTCAATGTGAGGCGGCCGCAGAAAGGATCGTCCATCCCAGGGGTACATGGTATTAATATAGTGGATATTTCCATACCCCTGAGTCTCCATATGGCCTGGAACCTGGATCGTTCCAAAAGCCGAATCATCATAGGTCTCCTGATAAAACTCTTCCGGCCTGTCCGCCGGACGGCGGCTGAATGCAAATTTCCACTCCCCGTTCAAAGACTGAATTAGTCTTCCCTTTCCCTTCAGATCTTCCTCGGATTCAAACCAGCAGTGGTCTGAATGGGCATCCAGACGGCCCACCTGAAACACCTGCGGATCCTCCAGCCAGGAAAGATCTGCTCGAAACCCATTCTCCATATCTATTTCCTCCTATCCCAATCATATTCTCCGGTAAATACCTCCACTGCCGGCCCTGTCATATAGACCCGGTTGGTCTCCCGGTTCCACTCGATCAGCAGATGGCCGCCTCTCAGCGCCACATCCACAGTATTGTCTGTGTATCCTCTGAGAATGGACGCCACCGCGCTTGCCGTAGCGCCGGTTCCGCAGGCCCAGGTCTCCCCGCTGCCTCTCTCCCATACTCTCATCTGAATATGTCCACGGTCGATCAGCCGGACAAACTCTGTGTTGACCCGGTCCGGGAAACGGGAATGGTTTTCAAAGGCCGGGCCGATCTTCTCCAGATTCAGCCCGTCGATCTCCTCCATAAAGTATACTGCATGGGGGTTGCCCACGGAAATCCCTGTAAATTCATACTCTTTTCCATCCACCGTGATTGGCTCAGGCACCTGGGAGGTCACCTCCGGCTCCCCCATGTCCACCCTGACCTGGGTGATTCTTCCGCTCTCCGCCTTCATCTGGAGGTAACGCAGGCCGCTCTTCGTCTCCACAGCAATATCCGTCTTGGAGACGATTCCGTGGTCATAGACGTATTTTCCCACGCAGCGGATGGCGTTGCCGCACATAGCGCCCTCGCTGCCGTCAGCATTGAACATCTGCATCCGGCAATCAGCGATCTGGGAAGGCTTGATCAAAATCAGACCGTCAGAGCCTACGCCGAAATGGCGGTCGCTGATGGCCACAGCCAGCTTTGACGGCTCTTCCACTGTCTCTTCAAAGCAATTAATATAGACGTAATCGTTTCCGATTCCCTGCATCTTTGTAAACTTCATATTCTTTTGTCCCTTTCTGTCACATCTGCCCCAGGCTGATCACCATCTGGGCTGTCTCTATCAGATTGGAGCCGTTTTCCATACTGCATCTCTGCAGGTAATGGTGGGCCTCCTCCTCCGTCATATGGTTCCGCTCCATCAGGAGTTCTTTTGCCTGGCAGAGCAGCTCCAGATCCGCCTGGCTCCGCACCTTCGGCCTGTTTCTGAGCCGCCTCCTTCTTCTCTGCTGGGCCCTGGCCATCATCTCCACCGTGTCGATCAGCTCATTCACCTTTAAAGGCATGGGCAAAAACACCACATTGCGCGCCAGTTTTGCCGACATCTGAGAGGGCGGCGCTATAACCAGCATATCCAGACAGCCTGGCAGTAGCTCCCGCAGTTCTTCGTAGATCATATCCGGGAAGCGGTAGCCGCAGACTACCATCCCTCTCCCGATGTCTTCCGCGGCCGTCAGCACCTGGGCAGCCGTCATGCAGACGGCTGTCACCTCAAAGCCGTGAGAAAGAAGGATATTTTTAATTTTTCTCCCATTTTCTGGTTTTGAAAATGCTACGATGACCCCTGCCAAACTGTTTCACCTCCCAGTCTTGCTCACCCGCCGAATCTATCTGTAAGGCGTCAGGCCATCTGCAATTAAAAGCGGTACAGATACTCCTCTCTCTCCCAGTCCGTCACCGCCGCCCGGAAACGGATCCACTCATCTTGCTTGGCTTCCAGATACTCACAGAAAATGTGGTCTCCTAATACCTGGCGAATAAAGGGATCCTTCTGAAACTCTTCAATGGCCTCCCCCATGGTTCTGGGAAGAAGCTCTACTTTCTTTTCCTGGAGTTTTTCCCGGTCCATCTGAAAAACATTTCCCTCCAGGCTCTCCGGCTCCTTCAGATTCCGGCGAATTCCATCCAGCCCGGCCGCCAGACACACTGCCAGAGCCAGGTAAGGATTTGCCGCTGAATCTGGAGAGCGCAGTTCAATCCGGGTCTCATCCCCTCTGGAGGACGGGATACGGATCAGAGAGCTGCGATTGGACTTCTCCGACCATGAGATCGATACCGGCGCATCGCAGCCCGGCACCAGTCTTTTATAGGAGTTGACAAGGGGATTGGTCAGAAGGGTCATTCCCTTCATATGACTCAAAATTCCCGCCATAAATTGTCTGGCTGTTCGGCTCAGTCCCAAAGGATCCGTCTCATCTGCAAAGGCATTCTTTCCGTCCGGCCCGGCCAGAGACATGTTGATATGCATCCCGGACCCATTGATCCCCTGGCGGGGTTTGGGCATAAAGGTCGCATGGTAGCCATGGCGCTTGGCCAGAGTTTTTACCGCCATGCGGAAGGTCATAATATCGTCTGCTGTCCTCAGCCCATCCTGGTACTCCAGATCAATCTCGTGCTGCCCCGGGGCCAGCTCATGGTGGGAAGCCTCCACGCAAAATCCCATCTCCTCCAGATTGAGAACAATGTCTCTCCTAACATTTTCTCCTGTGTCCAGGGGGGCAATATCAAAGTATCCTCCGGCTTCCTGAGTCTTTAAAGTAGGTCTCCCCTCCTCGTCCATCTGAAAAAGGAAAAACTCGCATTCCGGCCCCACTCGGAACAAGTAGCCCATCTCCTCCGACTGTTTCAGGACTTTTTTCAGTATATGTCTGGGATCTCCCTCAAAGGCTCTGCCATCCGGAAGATGAACATCACAAATCAGCCTGGCGACCTTTCCCTGCTGAGGCCTCCAGGGAAATATCTCAAAAGTATCCCGGTCCGGATGGAGGTACATATCGGATTCCTCCACGCCGACAAAACCTGCTATGGAAGAACCGTCGAACACGCACCGGTTATCCAAGGCTTTTTCTAACTGGCTCACCGTAATGGCAGTATTTTTCAGCACTCCAAATATATCCGTAAACTGCAGGCGGATGAACTCTACATCCTCTTCCTCCACCATGCGGAAGATATCTTCTTTACTGTATTTCATTTTCCTCATCCTTTCTCCTGATCCTTCTGCACAGCCGTTTATCAGGGCTTTCATAGTAAATTTATCAGGTAGCCTATGGTTTGTCAACGCAATTACAATCCCTCTACGGCTGAACTGTCGCGGAATCGGAATCCCCCAAAAGCCTCCTATTGAAATATAAGAATGTTTTTTTATTTTCTTGTATTATTTGGAAGATTTTATGTTATAATCAGAGGGAATTCGATACGAGAAAAATTTTGTACAAATGGAGGTTCGACATGCCCAAACGAAATGACATCAATAAAATCCTGATCATCGGCTCAGGTCCCATTATCATCGGACAGGCCTGTGAATTTGATTATTCCGGTACTCAGGCCTGCAAGGCTTTAAAAAAGCTGGGATATGAAATCGTCCTTGTCAACTCGAATCCTGCCACTATCATGACCGACCCGGCTACGGCTGACGCCACCTACATTGAACCGCTGAACGTAGACCGTCTGACTCAGATCATTGCCAAAGAACGGCCTGATGCCCTTCTGCCAAATCTCGGCGGTCAGTCCGGCCTGAATCTGTGTGAAGAGCTCTATGCCGCCGGCGTTCTGGACAAATATGGCGTTAAAGTCATCGGCGTGCAGGTAGATGCCATCAACCGCGGCGAGGACCGGATCGCTTTTAAAGAAGCTATGAACAAGCTGGGGATTGAGATGGCAAAGAGCGCTCCCGCCTACTCTGTAGATGAAGCCCTGTCCATCGCTTCTGAGCTGGGATATCCGGTTGTCATCCGTCCGGCTTATACTATGGGCGGTACCGGCGGCGGCATCGTTTACAATGAAGAAGAACTGAAAAAAGTGGCTGCCCGCGGTCTGGCTGCTTCCATGGTTCATCAGATTCTGATTGAAGAATCCGTTATCGGCTGGGAAGAGCTGGAAGTCGAAGTAGTTCGCGATGCCAAGGGCAAAAAAATCTCCATCTGCTTTATTGAAAACATTGACCCCATGGGCGTTCACACTGGCGATTCCTTCTGCAGCGCTCCTATGCTGACCATCTCCCAGGAGGTGCAGGATCGTCTGGAGAAACAGGCCCATGCCATTGTAGAATCCATCGGCGTCATCGGCGGCACCAATGTCCAGTTTGCCCATGACCCAAAGACCGACAGAATCATCATCATTGAGATTAACCCCAGAACCTCCCGGTCATCCGCCCTGGCTTCCAAGGCTACCGGTTTCCCCATCGCCTATGTATCCGCTCTTCTGGCCTGCGGCTTGACTCTGGATGAGATTCCATACTGGAAAGAGGGTACCCTGGACAATTACAGGCCCTCCGGTGATTACGTGGTCATCAAATTCGCCCGCTGGGCTTTTGAAAAGTTCAAAGGCTCTCAGGACAAATTAGGCACCCAGATGAAAGCTGTGGGAGAAGTCATGTCCATCGGCAAAAACTACAAAGAAGCCTTTCAGAAAGCGATCCGCTCCCTGGAAACCGGTCGCTACGGCCTTGGCTTTGCCAAAGATTTCCATAAACTGTCCCTGGAGGAGCTGTACCGCCGTCTGGCAGAGCCTTCCAGTGAGCGTCAGTTCCTGCTGTACGAGGCTATCCGTAAAGGCGCGCCTCTGGAAAAACTCTACGATATGACCCACATTAAAATGTGGTTCTTAGAGCAGATGAAAGAACTGGTGGATCTGGAGGAAAAGATTCTCTCTTATAAAGGCAGAGAGCTTCCCGACGATCTTCTGATCCAGGCGAAAAAAGATGGCTTCGCTGATAAATATCTGGCACAGCTTCTGGAGATCGACGAGTGGGAGCTGTTCAAGAGAAGAGAGTCTCTGGGCATGAAAGAATGCTGGGATGCAGTTCCCGTAAGCGGTGTCAAAGAGCCTGCTTCCTATTATTATTCCACCTATAACGGTCCCGACAATGCCCCGGTATCTGACCGGAAAAAGGTCATGGTTCTGGGCGGAGGCCCCAACCGTATCGGCCAGGGTATCGAGTTTGATTACTGCTGTGTCCACGCAGCCCTGACCCTGCGCCAGCTGGGCTTTGAGACCATTATGGTCAACTGCAACCCGGAGACCGTCTCCACTGACTACGATACTTCCGACAAGCTGTACTTTGAACCGCTCACCGTGGAAGACGTCATGAGCATTTACAATAAAGAAAAGCCCCTGGGCATCATCGTCCAGTTCGGCGGCCAGACTCCTCTGAATATCGCGGCGGAGCTGGAAAGGCGGGGCGCCCATATCCTCGGCACCTCCCCCAAAGTCATCGACATGGCTGAGGATCGGGATCAGTTCGGCGCCATGATGGAAAAACTGGGAATCCCCATGCCGGAATCCGGCATGGCCGTATCCATCGAAGAAGCCCTTGAGATTGCCCACCGCATCGGCTACCCCATGATGGTTCGCCCCTCCTACGTGCTGGGAGGCCGCGGCATGGAGGTGGTCTACGACGACGATATGCTGAGAGACTACATGGCTGCCGCCATCAATGTGACGCCTGAGCGCCCGATTCTGATGGACATGTTCCTTCAGGACGCTATGGAATGCGAGACCGACGCCATCTCCGATGGAACTCACGCCTTTGTTCCCACCGTCATGCAGCATATTGAGCAGGCCGGCATCCATTCCGGCGACTCCGCCTGCGTGATTCCTTCCGTAAAGATCTCCGAAAAAAATAAAGAGACCATCCGGAAGTACACCACTGACATTGCCTGCGAGATGGGCGTGGTGGGATTGATGAATATGCAGTACGCTATCTATAAGGACAAAGTGTATGTGCTTGAGGCTAACCCGAGAGCTTCCAGGACTGTGCCTCTGGTATCCAAGGTCTGCAACATCAACATGGCCAACATCGCCACCCAGCTCATGACCTACGAGCTGACCGGAGTTCGCCCGGATGTAACCAAATTCCGTGAGAAAGAGCATCCCTACTACGGTGTTAAAGAGGCTGTCCTGCCCTTTAACATGTTCCCGGAAGTGGATCCGCTTCTGGGTCCGGAGATGCGCTCCACCGGCGAAGTTCTCGGCATGAGCAGCACCTTCCCTCTGGCATATTACAAAGCCGAGGAGGCCACCGGAACCAAGCTGCCCTTATCCGGCACAGCTCTGGTCAGCGTCAACAGCGCAGACCGGCCTCTGGCTCTGGAAGCCGCCGCACAGCTCCACGAACTGGGCTTTTCCATCGTTGCCACCGAGGGAACCGGCAAGTATCTGGAAGAGCACGGCGTTCCCTGCCGCATCTTAAAGAAACTGCAGGAAGGCCGCCCCAACATCTATGACGCCATGGTCAACGGAGAGATTGACCTGATCATCAATACGCCGGCAGGTAAGCAGAGCAAGTACGACGACTCCTATCTGAGGAAGACCGCTATCAATAAAAAGATTCCTTACCTGACCACCATGTATGCCGCCAAAGCTGCCGCCAAAGGCATCGCAGCCGTTGTCAGAGGCGAGCACGATGAATTGAAATCTCTTCAGGAATACCACGCAAGTATCCCTGAATAGAAGATCAAAAGTCCCCCAAAAGTCTTGAGCTGACTTAAGGGGGACTTTTTCTTTTACGATAAAAGTTCTATTTCATTTTTCTTTTTTCTGGTCTCCAGCTCTACATTAGTAGAGTGAACAACCAATTTATAAATGTCGCTGCGGATAATCTGGCGGCTGACATGAATACATTTCCCCTCCTGATCATTCACATGATCCGTACATAGGAAGAGGGCCGTCTTTGCCTTTACTCCCAAAAGCCTGGCCTCCTCTGCCGTAGCATGACAGATATCGATCTGCTTTTTCGCCATGGTAGGATAAATGCCATGGCTGCACAAAATCTGATACAGCGACCCTTTCAAATCTTCTTTCAGCACAAAGCTGTATTCCAGCGGCAAATAAAGTCTCTCTAAAATAGCTGGAACTCCATCTGCAATCAGAAGCCTCTGAATCTCAATAATATTTGCTTCTGGTTCTATAGAAAGTTTCCGGGCATAGTCCGGGGCAGCCGGGATAATGCTCATAGAAAGAATGTCCTTTTTCATCTGATAACCGTGGCTTGCAAAAATATCAGTAAACCCTCTTAGGTGTTCTGTATTGCTCTCCACAATCGGAACCGTGACGAAAGTCCCTTTTCCCTGCTTTTTTACCAGAATCCCCTGACTCACCAAGCTGTCAATAGCTGTCCTCACCGTGACCCTGCTCAACCCGTAAAGTTTCCTCAGTTCTTCTTCTGAAGGAATTTTTTCTCCGCCCTTAAATTCTCCCTCTTTCACAGCTTGGAGGATAGCATCAGCTAACTGGATATACAGAGGGTCTTTTGAATTGGTTGCCAGACATTTAACCATCAACAGTCTTCCTTTCACCTTTATTCCCACTAAAAATACGGGCAATTTTGAGATTATACTTATTTTAATACCATATCACAAAATGGCTCTGATTTCCAGCGTTTCCCTATTAGTAAGACAATCTTCTGTAATATCTGCGGAGTTCCAGCGGGTGTTTCCTCACTTCTTCCAGATGTTTGCTCATCCTCTCGCACAGCTGGTACATCACCATAGGGGAGAGAATCCCGCGAAACTCCGGGCTGATCCCTTCCAGAGCGTAATCTCTGGTATCAATCACCGTCAATTTGTCTGTAACCCTCTCTAAAAACCTGACTGCACGGTCCGTCAGAGGTCGGCTCTCGTCTTCTCCTTGGAAAGCCAGAACATTCACTCCCTTCTCAATCAGCTCAAGAGTCCCGTGGAAAAATTCTCCTGAATTTACTGCCTTGGTCCGAATCCATTGGCATTCCTCAAGAACACACATTGCGTAGCAGTAGGCGTAACCCCAAAGATTGCCTGCTCCGATCAGATATGTCAGCGGTTCCATCCCATGCGCCTCGGCATACTTCTCTGCCGCGGGATCAAACTCTTCTTTTGCCTTTAAAAGTGCCTGAGGCAGTTTCTCCATTTCTTTCACAAACTGTTCGTATTCCGGAAAATCTCCCGCCTGGTACATAAAACGGAACGCCGTATAGTACAATTTGTAGAACAGCGCTCCTACACAAGCCACTGGATAGGTAACGCTCTGCCCCAGCGGTGTGTCCAGACTTCCCACAAACCCGATCACCCTGGCTCCCGCCTCTCTGGCGATCCTGACTGCCTCATTCACTTCTTTGGTATCACCCGTTACAGATGTAATAATCACCACAGAATTTTTGTCAAACTGCTTATTTCCAGCTGCTGCAAACTCGGCGGCCTCTTCTGCAAAGGATAAGATTCTTGAATGGGATTTTATGATATGATGCATCTGGGAGAGATAGGCGTAGGTTCCCCCAATGCCGATCCAAAACAGATTAGAATATCCCTCCCTGCAGATTTCATCAACCACCTCCTCAATCTTTCCTCTCAGAGCCAGTCCTCTCAGCTCTTCCGCCATAAATTCCTTTTCGTCAAAACTCAGCATGTTCATACCCTCCTCTATCCTTTTACTCCGCCTGCTGTCAAATTGCGGATTAATTGTTTTTGGAATAAAATATAAATAATCACTACCGGAAGCGCTGACAGCGCCAGCCCTGCCACCAATACCGGCCATTCTGTCTCCATCGAGCTTTTCAGGGACAAAAGCCCTACCGGGACGGTTTTCAGCCTTGTACTCTGAGTGAAGCACAGGGCAAACATTAATTCATTCCAAAATGTCCTGATCGCCAGAACTGCCGCCGCAGAAATGATCGGTTTTGAAAGCGGCACAAATATCTTCCACAGGACTCCAACTGGGGAACAGCCGTCAATAATGGCTGACTCCTCAATGTCCTTGGGGATTCCCATAAAAAACGACCAGATCAGAAAGATCGTAAAGGGAAGACGAAATGCCACATAAGGGACAATCATCGCCAGATACGTATCATAAAGATGGGTGCCGATCAGAATCTTATACAGCGGAATCATTGCCACCATGGGGGCCAGCATCAGGCCGCTTAACACAAACATCAATGAGGCCTTCTGATATTTAAAACGAATCCTGGCAATGGGATATGCCGCCATGATGCTGAACACCAAAGTCATAACAGTAGAAATTGCTGTCACAAATACACTGTTCAGCAGATATCCTCCTATCCCGTTGGTCCAAGCTCTTCGGTAGTTGCTGGCCAGCCATTCTTCCGGCAGCTTAAATGGCTCTAAGAGAAGCTCTGCATTAGACTTAAAGCCGCTCATAAACATCCACAGAAAGGGAACCAGCTCAATGATTGCTAAAACAATCAGCACCGCCATAATCAATCCAAAAACAACCCGTTCTTTCCACGATTTCTTTTTCTTCATCCTGTTTCACTCCGTTTCAATATTCGACGCTTTGATCTGTATAAGGGAAAGTACAAAGGTTATAACAAATAGCAGTGTAGCAATCGCTGCTGCATACCCCATTTCATCGCTGGAAAAAGCCGCTCTGTAGAGATAGCTTCCCAAAACCTGGCTGGCCACTCCTGGGCCACCGCTGGTCATAACGTAAACTTCGTCAAATACTTTAAATGATCCGATCACGGTAATAACCATATTGACAATGATCATTTCCTTGGCCTGAGGTATCGTAATGTAGAAAAACTTCTGAATCCTGCCTGCCCCGTCTATCGTTGCTGCCTCATATAAATCCTCCGGTATCTTCTGAAGAGCCACGATAAAAAGTACCATTGTATACCCTGTATACTGCCACTGCGATACCATTGTTACCGCAAAAATTGCCCATGTCTGGCTCCCCAGCCAGTCGCTGGCCGGAAGTCCCATCATCCTTAAAATCGGATTCAGCAATCCAAATATCGGACTGTATATCATCTGCCACAGGAGACCTACAACCGTCACGGAAATCAGGGACGGCAGGAAATACACAGTGCGGAAGAAGGGCTGGCTGCCCCGGAAGAGCTTATCTTCCAGGACAGCTGCCAGCACCAGTGCCAGCCCTACTTGAAATGCCACAGAAAATACTGCGTATATCAAATTATTTTTGATACATATTCCGATGGTGGGATCCTGAAACAGCCGAGTGATATTGTCCATGCCTATAAAAACCTTGTCTGCAGAAAAAGCGCTCCACCGGAACATGGAATAATAAAAATTCAAAATAATCGGAACATAGACAAACAGAGCGATAAAAAGGAATGCAGGCAGAAGAAACAATACAATCGTACGCTTTCTTCCTTTAATCATATTTTCTCCTTTTCTCTTAGTTTCCCTCTGCAAACTCCGCCCGGACGGTCGCCGCCACCTCCTGGATCTCCTTCATCACTTCTCCTGCGTCTTTTCCGTCAATGATCAGCATAAGATTCTCCAGGAATTTATCCTTGATTCTGGACTCTGGCGCAGTGTCCAGCCAAGTGGTGATTCCATCGCTCTCGTCAAAGGTATAATCATTAAACTCTACAATCAATTTATGGGCTGTTTCCTCAGTAATCGTATCTTTGGCAATAGGCTGAAGCCCAGTCTGCTTTGCCAATTCCATCTGATTCTCTTTGTTGGTAATGAATTTCAGGAAATCAACCGCTTCATCCGGGTGCTCTGTAGCTGAAGATACCAGGAACAGATCGCAGCCGCCGCACACGGTATTTAACGTTCCGTCTGCCCCGTCTGCCACCGGAAACTTCATCCATCCTAAGTTCTCATCTCCCAATTCATCAGCTGCCGTCTCCATTGCCATCGAGCCGCCATAAAGCATAGCTGCTTTCTCTTCATAAAAGAGAAGCGTCGCCTGGTCATAAGACAGGGAATTAATGTTGTCATTGAAACATCCGCTGTTCACCAAATCCTGCAGCGTTTCAATCGCTTCTACATACCCAGGGTCAGTCCAGGTTCCAGTAGCCGCATTGCAGTCAGCCTCATATACGTCTTGACCTACAAACTGCGGGAACATCTGTGTCAGATAATGGGCCGTAGGCCAGTTGGGATTGTCCCCGAAAGCAATCGGAATATATCCATGCTCTTTTAAGACAGCACACACCTCTTTCAGCTCTGAAAAAGTCTCTGGAACCTCTACGCCGCACTCCTCAAAAATCTTTTTGTTGTATTCCATTACAGAAAGACTGTAGCGGAAGGGAACACCAACATGCATATCATACATCTCCACGTAGTCCCAGAACACATCGGAAATACTGTCCTTCCATTCTGGATCTGCCTCGATGTATGGGGTCAAATCCAGCACCAAACCATTTCTGGCAAACTGGCCAGCAAATTCTCCTGGCCATGAATAGAAGATATCCGGCATTTCTCCGCCACCTGCCATAACTTTCAGCTTATCCTTCATGGCAATGTCGCCGACAACCTCAATATTAATCTGCACATTAGGGTGTTCAGCCATATAACTGTCGGCCAATCCTTGGAAATAATCGACATACCGCTCTTCCGGATAGCGGTGGAGCCAGTTCAGAACGATCTTTTCTTCTCCATCTGCCGACTGCGCTTGGGTCTCCCCCTCCGCAGCCGCAGTATCGCCCGCCGCTGCAGCCTCCGAAGCAGTTGTCTGCTCAGCCGTCTCTCCACCAGAACAGCCTGCCAGCAGACTCATCCCCATAACTGCCGCTGCCAATAACGCCATTTTTTTCTTCATCGTGTCCTCCTCCTTATTCTTTATATTCTTATTTTAAGGGAACCAGATGTTCTTCCTGAAAAGGAATTCCATCACCAGCCGCCCCGTATACCAAACAATTCCTGGCTGCAAACACTGCCCCTTGCCTCATACAGTCTGCAAGGCCTTCTGAGGTTATCTTTTCGTTTTCCGGGAAGCGATACAGGAATGCTACCAAAAATGCTGTAAAAAAAGAATCACCAGCTCCCAAAGTGTCTACCACTCTCACCGGCAGCGAAGGCTGCGAATAAAAATTCTCCCCATCAAATAGCATTGATGCTTCTTCCCCTCTGCTGGCCAGAACATATTTTGCTCCCATATCGTGCCTTTCTTTCAGCAATTTCTCTGTTTCCTCCGTGGTCTTGCCGCCAGCTGACAAAAAAGCAAATTTACACAGCGGTGTGATCTTTTGTATATTTTCTTCTGGAGAGTTGTTGGAAAAATCATAGGCCAGCGGAATTCCTTCTTTCCAGAGCTTTTTAAATTCTTCGGGTCTGATTTTGGACCCTTTACTGGAAATAACCAGATCAAAGGACTTAAGGTATTCTAAATCCTCCTGAGTCAGCTCCACCGGATGCTTTCCGTTCACACCTCCGTGATTTGTTCCCAGAAATGTCCTGTCCCCATCTACTAACCTGATCAGAGCGTTTGGCGTCTCTCCCTCATAATATCGGCTTCTGGAATAGTCAATCTGATAAAAATCCATTACTTCCTGATTATGCTTTGCATAGCCGTCGCTTCCGAATACAGTTATGATGGCAGCCTCTGCTCCCAGCATCCGTGCAAAACGGCAATCATTAAAATCACAGCCACCAGGATAACCGATCTTTTGGTCCACATATAGATCTACATTGTTCTGCCCCAGACAAGCTATCTTTACCAAATTGTCCACCCCCATCAATATTCTACATGCCACATATAACGCCTCACCGTCTTATCATGGTTTCTGAGAACTGCCAGCTCCGCTACAATCTGGCTGAGAGCCGGATAAATTGCAATAGGATTAAAAAATTCGCTGACAGAATCCGGGAATAGATTAACCCCCATTTCTTTTGCATCGATAATCGTATATTTTTCCGCATACTTTTTTAAAAATCTCACAACTCTCTCATCCAGAGGTCTTGTTCTGCCATCATTCATCAAAAGAACTATAGGCAGATTTTTATCTGTTGTCTCAAATGGGCCGTGAAAATACTCTCCCGTATTGATCTTGACAGCGTGCATCCACTGAGTTTCAATCAAGCTGCAAATTTCAAAAGAATAGGCCATCCCATCTGTAGGCCCCCCGCCCAGTACATAGATCAGCGGAGCATTCTGGTAAGCCTCTGCAAAGGCTTTCGCTCTGGGCGCAAAATAGGCACGGCCGCTGGCATTCACGCTCTCAATCTTTTCATAGGCAGCCACTGCATCCTGATAATATTCGTAATCTTCAATCTGATGGAGCAGTTCAAAAGCCAGCATGAGAACCAGAGCCAGATTATTTTTAGACATCTGTGCGGTACCGCCATAAACCAGATGCTTATCTGCTTCCTGCACCATTGGATTTGTCTCCGACCCCACTATAGCAATCGTGGACGCCCCAGATTTTCTCGCCCGTCTGCAGGCCTCTATCGTTTCCGGCGTACCGTTTTTTGTACAACAGATTACCAGCGAATTAGGCCCGCAGGCCTTTGGCATTGCGTGGACAAACTCATTGCTGGTATAATATCCTATTTTAAGAGTCTTGCTCTCGCTCTCCAAAAGATACTTAGCAGGGTACATTGCTGCAAGAGATCCTCCGCAGGCCGTAAAGTATACGCTGGTAATCCCTCCGCTGTCTTTTTTCCTTTCCAAAATCTCACGGATAATCTGCTCTGTAATCATATTCTCCTCCTTATCATACATTTTGATACGTCTTTAATACGTATTGATACGTTTATAATAGCAAATAAGAAATTGCTTGTCAATAGTTTTTTATAAAGACAAAAAATGGAACTGCCTGCACAAAAACACCTGTGCAAACAGTTCCATTTCATTTTTTCAAGCCTTCAAACGCTTTCATATAGCCGTCATTATGTTGTTTTTCTAACAAATATATTATATTTCCAACATCTATACCATATCCCTACAGGCCATGGCAGCCTCCGGCAGAATTTAGCGCCCGGTTTTCTGCGGTGAACGCAGAAACCGGTATGCACAGGTATAATAACCACCTTGTGGTTATATTATACCATCTCACTGACGCAGATCGCTCCGTAAGGACGGATGGTCATCCGGTATGCACTGCCCTCTCCCACAGCTTTCTCTATGTAGGCGATGTACTCGTCCACCAGATCGTTTGGCAGCATGGCCATGATCACGCCGGCAAAGCCGCCTCCGTGAACCCGGCAGGCTCCTCTCTTCTTCCTGGCAATAAACAGCTCGGTCAAAGCCAGAGTCACTGTGATGCCCTGCTCCTGAACGCTGCTGTTGGTATAGCAGTTCTGAAGCCATTTCCAGGAAGAATTTCCCGACGCAGTGATATTCTCCAGGAACACATCAAACTGGTTTTCTTTCAGCGCCTTTACCATAGTATCCACTCTCTTATTCTCTTCAAAGAAGTGCAGGGCGCGGAGCACGGAACGATCCCCGGCATATTTTCTGATTTCCTGAATGTGCTCCAGCACATCCTCCTCCTTGACCTCCGCCAGCACATCTTTACCAAAATATTCAGCCACCTTTTTCATCTCTGTCGGAACAGAAGAATAGTCGGCGCTCAGATCTGCATGGCCCTTTCCGGTCTGGACAATAATCAGGCTGTGGTTCTGGGAAGCAAAATCAAAATCAATTTTTTCCACAACGGGGTCTGCCGGATTTACAAAGTCAATGGTAATCAACCCGCCCACAGCGCAGGCCATCTGATCCAGCAGGCCGGAAGCCTTGTTCCAGTAATGGTTCTCCGCGTACTTTCCAATATGAGCGTACGCGACCGTATTCATGTGTCCATCATTAAAAAGCGTGTTAATCATTGAGCAGATCAGCATCTCAAAAGCAGCCGAAGAACTTACACCTGCAGCGCTGATGACATTGCTGGTGATATAAGCGTTAAAACCGCCGATAGCATATCCGGACTCTTTAAAGGCTGCAAGCATCCCCTTGACCAGATCGATGGTTCCGGCCGCCTTGGAGCTTACCTCCAGCTTATTTAAATCAATGGTAAAATCCTGGTTGTAGGTCTCACTGACGATCCTCACCTTATCAGACTCGTTCTTTGCCGCTGCGCCGACACAGTCCAGATTGATGCTGCCCGCCAAAACCCGGCCGTGATTGTGATCCGTATGGTTTCCACTGATCTCGGTCCGTCCTGGAGATGAAAACAGCTTTAAATCACTGTCGCCAAATGCCTTTTCATACCCTTCAATCACTTTCGCATATCTCTTCTTTGCTTCATCTGCCTGGCCGCAGCCATAGAGGCTCTCAAATAATTTTACGGTTGATTCTCTGTCTAATAATTGAATCGCTTCTTTTGCTCTCATAAGGATCCCCTCTCCTGTTTCTGCAGTGGTCTGCCACTGTATTCCCGTTCATTATACACCTTATCCAGGAGCCGGACAATTGATTTTTTCAAGATTTCATTGCAATATTTTACAATAATGCCTTATACTGAAATAGTAATTGAGACAGAAAGACGGAGGAGATGAAACTGTGGACTGGAATGGAAAACCATACTACTCTCTCGACTATTACCTGAAAAAGCGGTTCGGATGCAAGGTCTATAAGCTGGCTCTGGACGGCGGAATGTCCTGCCCCAACCGGGACGGCACTCTCGGACACGGAGGCTGCATCTTCTGCAGCGCCGGCGGTTCCGGTGATTTCGCACAGCCTCCCGGGATCTCCGTCACTATGCAGATCGAGAAGGCCAAAGCCCGCGTGGAAAAAAAGCTGAAAAAAAATAAGCCTCACCTCTATATCGCTTACTTTCAGTCCTACACCAACACCTACGCTCCGGCTGAGTATCTGGAGGCACTCTTCACCGAGGCCATCCGGCACCCTGAAGTGGCCGCCCTCTCCATCGCCACAAGGCCCGACTGCCTCCCCGGCTCTGTCATCTCCCTGCTGGCCCGGCTGAACCGCCAGAAACCGGTATGGGTAGAGCTTGGGCTCCAGACCATCCACAAGGGGACTGCCCACTTTATCCGCAGGGGATATTCCCTGGACTGCTTTGAGAACGCCTGTATGCGCCTGAAGGAGGCTGGCCTGGAAACCATCGTCCACGTAATCCTCGGTCTTCCCGGTGAGACCAGAGAAATGGTCCTGGACACTATCCGCTATCTCGGCGCTCTCAAATGGAATGCCCAGCCGGCTGTGGACGGCATCAAGCTGCAGCTCCTCCATATATTAAAGGGGACGGACCTGGCAGAATACTACCAGTCCCATCCCTTTCCTGTTCTATCTCTAAATGACTATGCAGACCTTGTCGTCGACTGCATCGAGCTCCTTCCCCCGGAAATAGTCATTCACCGGATCACCGGGGACGGCCCCAAATCCCTGCTCATCGCTCCGGCGTGGAGCGCCGACAAGAAACGAGTCCTCAACACGATTTCCCACCGTCTTCAAGAGAGGGCTTCTTACCAAGGCAAAGGGCTGCCTCACAGATGACGCTGACGCAGCCATCTATGCCAAAAGCCTCACTGTCCAGCATCAAGTGATAATTGCCCCGGTCGCCCCAGTTCTGAGTCGTGTAGGCCTCATAATGAAGCCGGCGCTGCTTGTCGATCTGCCGCACCACCTGGCTTACATTTTCCTCCACCCGTCCATACTGTTCTACAGCCCGGCATTCCCTGGCCCTCCGGTCAGCATAAATAAAGACTTTCAACAGATCTGTCCGTTCCTTCAGAATATAATCAGCGCAGCGGCCTACAAAAATGCAGGGACCCTTTGCTGCCAGATCTTCAATCACCTTCTTCTGGGCCAGATAGATCTGTTCTGCCACCGGAAGTTCCTTCATCTCCGGTTCCCTGGGATAGGCCATCCCATAAATGCCGCCAACGCTAAAGTTGAAAAAGAAACTGCTTCCCAGACGCTGCTCCTTCTCCGCCACAAATTCCGGCGTAAATCCGCTCTCCTCAGCCGCCTTGTAGATCAATTCCTTGTCATAAAAAGGAATTCCAAGCTTTTCTGCCGCCCGTTTTGCGATTTCCCGGCCTCCACTGCCATATTCTCTGCTGATCGTAATAATACCGTTCTTCATATTTCCACCTCATTTCCATGTTCACTCTCATCGAAGTTTTTTGAAACAATTCAGAAATATATATCTCTACGGTTCTATTATACTGAATTTCTATCAGTAAATCAACTTATTTTCTGTTTATGTCCCGTCCTGGAACCCACACTGTGGCAGCCGCTGCAGGCACTGCAGCCCCCGGCGCACCCGGAACAGCCCTTGCCGGATTTTTTATCTTTGTAGATACTTCTGGCGGCCAACCCGGCCAAAAGTATCACCACAAGCAAAACAATCAATGTAGATAAATTCATAACAGCCTCCTTTGGCCCAAAACCCCGGAGGGCTCTTTTCAGCCGATCCGGGGCGCATTTTACTTGCTATTGATACCTTATCAAACTTTCGCTCTCTTTGCAAGAGCATCTACTTTCAAAACCGTGCTCTCTTTATAAGGTCTGAAGAGCAGATACAGGAATCCGATCACAATCAGCAGGGCAACAGCCGTTCCGATGCCGAAAGCTCCGGTGGTGATGAACATACCGATCTGGTAGATGCACAGGGACGCAGCATATGCTAACAGAGTCTGATAGCCAATGGCAAACCAGAACCACTTGGCATTGTTCATCTCTCTCTTAATAGCCCCCATCGCTGCAAAGCAGGGCGCACACAGAAGATTGAATACCAGGAAAGAGTAAGCTGCCAGAGTGGAATAGCTTCCTGCCAGTGTTCCCCAGATCTCCTGCCCTTCTTCCGATACTTCAGCAAAGCCAAAGAGGATTCCGAAGGTACCGACTACATTCTCCTTTGCCACCAGGCCGGTGATCGCAGCTACAGTTGCTCTCCAGTCTCCCCATCCGAGAGGAGCAAAGATCCAGCAGATCGCCTGACCGATATTTGCCAGGATACCTGTGCTCAGATCCTCTACCGGACCGAACTTGCCGTCAACAAAGCCGTAGCTGGAAGCAAACCAGATCACGATAGTGGACAGCAGAATAATGGTGCCAGCCTTCTTAATGAAGGACCAGCCTCTCTCCCACATGCTTCTCAAAACTGCGGAAACGGTAGGCCAATGGTACGCCGGAAGCTCCATGACAAAGGGTGCCGGATCCCCGGCGAACATTTTCGTCTTCTTCAAAATGATACCGGAGCAGATAATCGCCGCGATTCCCACAAAGTATGCGCTGGGAGCAACCCAGGAAGCCCCGTTAAAGAGAGCGCCCGCAATCAGGGCAATGATGGGAAGCTTTGCCCCGCAGGGAACGAAGGTGGTCGTCATAATGGTCATCCTGCGGTCTCTCTCATTCTCAATGGTGCGGGACGCCATAACGCCCGGAACGCCGCAGCCGCTGCCGATCAGCATCGGGATAAAAGATTTTCCGGATAATCCGAATTTGCGGAAGATACGGTCCATAATAAATGCAATTCTGGCCATATAGCCGCAGGACTCTAAAAATGCCAGAAAAATAAACAATACCAAAATCTGAGGAACAAAACCTAACACAGCGCCGACGCCGGCCACGATACCGTCCAGGATCAGGCTCTGAAGCCAATCAGCACAGCCAACAGCAGTCAGCAGGTTCTCAACCAGCACCGGGATGCCAGGGATCTCCAGCCCAAAGAGGTTCCAGCCCTCGCCGAACACACCATCGTTGGCCCAGTCGGTCGCCCAGGTCCCCACAGTCGTTACAGACACATAGTATACAACCCACATTACTGCCACAAAGATCGGCAGCGCCAGAAAACGGTTGGTAACGATCCGGTCAATCTTATCGGAAGTGCTGAGCTGGCCCTTCCTGGCCTTCTTGCAGCAGGAACCGATGATAGAAGCGATATAATTGTAGCGTTCATTGGTGATGATGCTCTCGCAGTCGTCATCCATCTCTTTCTCTACACGGGCGACGATAGATTCCACATCCGGGACCCTGGTCATCTGTGCAGGAATTTTGTCATCTCTCTCAAACAGCTTGATGGCGTAGAAGCGTTTCTGCTCTTCTGGAACATCGGAACCGATCATATTCTCAATGTCTTCCAGCGCTCCCTCGACTTCTCTGGAGAATTTATGTACAGGAACAGCGGCAGCTTTGCTCTGAGCCAGCTTTACAGCCTTGTCAGCCGTCTCTTTAATGCCGGTTCCTTTCAATGCGGATATCTCCATTACCTCACAGCCCAATTGCTTAGACAGCGCTTTAATATCGATCTTATCTCCGCTTTTGGTTACCAGATCCATCATATTGATCGCCATGACCACAGGAATCCCCAATTCCAGCAGCTGGGTGGACAGATACAGGTTTCTCTCCAGATTGGTACCATCAACGATATTGATAATAGCGTCCGGCCTCTCCCCGATCAGATAATTTCTGGCAACTACCTCTTCCAGCGTATACGGAGACAGAGAATAGATACCCGGAAGGTCCATAATAACGGCTTCTTTGTTCCACTTTAATTTCCCTTCTTTTTTCTCTACCGTAACGCCCGGCCAGTTTCCTACAAACTGGTTAGCACCCGTTAATGCGTTAAACAGCGTCGTCTTTCCACTGTTTGGGTTTCCGGCAAGTGCAATTTTAACAGACATGTCAATCCTCCTTTTCACCACTCCAAATGAATTAGTCTTTTCTAACCCATAATTAAAAATAAACAGTCCGTTTATTGAACTTCGATCATCTGTGCGTCAGCTTTCCTCAGAGAAAGCTCGTAGCCGCGCACCGTCACTTCCACCGGGTCACCCAACGGCGCCACTTTGCGAACATAAACTTCTGTCCCCTTGGTAATGCCCATGTCCATAATCCGGCGCTTTACCGCGCCTTCGCCATGCAGCTTTACAACAGAAACCGTTTTGCCGCATGCCACATCCTTCAATGTCTGCATCTTCCTTATGCTCCTTTCTTTTTCACACCCGCAGCCTGCTTTTAAACAGACTTTGCTGAAAAATTAAATTCATACCATAATCTTATTCGCCATCTCCCGGCTGATCGCCACCCGGCAATCTTTCACATTTACAATCACATTTCCACCGTTAGCCGAAATCACCCTTACCTGTGCGCCGGCGACAAAGCCAAGGCTCTCCAGAAAACGCCGGACATCTTCTTTTCCGCCTATCCGAACTATACTGTTTGTTTCCCCTTCTTTTGCAAATGTCAGAGGCATCATTGGTCACTCTCCTTTTTCAGCAAAAACAAGTTAGCTTTTTCTAACTTTGTTTAGATTAGCACAGACTAACTCTTTTGTCAATGGTTTTATTTGAAAAATAGAATAGAGTATAGTATAATAGACCTCAAAACATCGCTAGGCTATGCCTCATAGTATCAATTTGTAAGGAGAAGGAAATTGAAAGTACAGGAATCTGCCGAAAATTATCTGGAAACCATTCTGGTCTTAGGGAATCAGAAACCTCATGTCCGTTCTATTGATGTGGTAAATGAAATGAACTTTTCTAAGCCCAGCGTCAGTGTGGCTATGAAAAATTTAAGAGAAAGCGGCTATATCCGAATGGATGAAAACGGTTATATAACCCTCACAGATGCCGGCCGGGCAATCGCAGAAAAGATATATGAGCGCCACACCCTTCTTTCCAGTTGGTTAATCCGTCTCGGAGTCGACGAAAAAACCGCCCAGGAAGACGCCTGCCGGATCGAACACGTAATCAGCGCTGAAAGCTTTGCCGCAATTAAAAGGCATGTCGGGAACATCTGATCCCGGCATGCCTAGATTTATTCATTACTTCGTTCTCAATGCTCTCATGGCGTTTAAAATCGCAATGACCGATACGCCGACATCGGCAAACACGGCCTCCCACATGGTGGCAACACCCACTGCCCCCATCAGCAGAACCAGCGCTTTGACGCCAAGGGCGAAGACAATATTTTCTTTCACGATCACCATGGTCTTTCTGGAAATGCGAACGACCGCTGCGATCTTTCTGGGATCGTCGTCCATCAGCACCACATCTGCCGCCTCAATAGCAGCATCGGAACCCATACTTCCCATGGCAATGCCGATATCTGCTCTGGATAGTACCGGAGCGTCATTGATCCCGTCGCCTACAAAAGCGACTTTTTCTTTGCCTGTCTCAGCTTCCAGAAGCTTCTCCACCTCAATGACTTTATCTCCGGGAAGAAGCTCTGCATGTACTTCATCCAACCCAAGGCGAGCAGCAACCGCCTCTCCGACAGCTCTTCTGTCTCCGGTAAGCATGACTGTCTTTTTCACGCCCGCCTGTTTCAGGGCTTCAATTGCCTCTTTCGCCCCTTCTTTCACCGTATCCGATATTACAATCGTCCCGATAAATCTCCCATCTCTGGCCACATAGACTGTCGTACCCGGCTCTGTGGACGGCTTATAAGAGATGTTGTGAGCTTTCATCAATTTTTCATTGCCTGCCAGAACCTGTTTCCCGTCAACAAGAGCACAGACACCCTGGCCGGAAATCTCCTGGGCATCTTTTACCCGGTTCAGGGCCAGATGGTCATCGGAACCTCCGCTCCGATCCTCTCTCCCTGTCCAGGCATCCCGGACCGATTTCGATATCGGGTGGTCTGAATATCCTTCCGCCAGAGCCGCGGTCTCCAGCAATTCTTCCTCTGTCACTCCCTCCGGACGAATTTCTGAAACTTTAAATTCGCCTTTTGTCAGCGTTCCGGTTTTGTCGAATACAATAACTGACATTTCCGACAGAGCCTCAAGATAATTTCCACCCTTCACCAACACACCGATCTTAGAAGCCGCTCCGATACCTCCAAAAAAGCTCAGGGGCACTGAGATCACCAGCGCACACGGACAGGAAATTACCAGGAAAATACATGCCCTGCGGATCCACTCTCCAAAACCACCACCCAGTACCAAAGGCGGGATTACTGCCAAGATCACAGCCGTAGCTACCACTGCCGGTGTGTAATATCTTGCAAAACGGGTGATAAAATTTTCCACCTTTGCCTTTTTCGAGCTGGCATTTTCCACCAGTTCCAAAATCCTAGACACTGTAGAATCGTCAAATTCCTTCGTCACTTCTGCTCGGAGGAGGCCGCTGCCGTTTACACAGCCGCTGATGATTTCATCTCCAGGCCGTACCCTTCTGGGTACAGACTCTCCCGTAAGGGCCGATGTATCTATCATAGACTCACCGGCAATCACTTTTCCATCCAGAGGAATCCTTTCTCCCGGCTTCACTACGATCACGGCTCCCACCGGAACGTCATCCGGATCTACCTGCTGAAGCAGCCCATTCTTTTCAATATTGGCATATTCCGGGCAGATGTCCATCAGATCTGTGATGGACTGGCGCGACCGGTTCACTGCATAACTCTGGAACAGCTCCCCCACCTGGTAAAACAGCATAACTGCTACGGCTTCTGAATATTCCTGTACTCCAAAAGCACCGAATGTAGCAACTGCCATCAAAAAATTTTCATCAAATACCTGACCGTTTTTGATGCCTCTTACAGCTTTATAGATAATATCCCATCCGACTACCAAATATGGTATCAGGTACAGGCAAAACATGACAGGCCAGCTCAGATGCTCAAACATTCCTGCTTTATCTGCGATCATCAGCGGAATATAAATTACAAACGCCGCTATAATACGTGCCAGCATTGCTTTTTGCTTTTTATTCATCCTCTGCCTCCTTCCGGCGTTATGTCGTCTGCGGTCTGGACTACATTAAGATCTTACAATCCGGTTCTACCTTGGCGCAGACAGAAACGACCTCCTTCATAATCTCGTCAAATCTCGCGTCATCCGCTTCAATCACCATTTTCTGCGTCATAAAGCTCACGCTGGCGTTGGTCACACCGTCGATCTTTTTGATGGCATCCTCCATCTTAGCCGCACAGTTTGCACAATCCAGATCTTCCATTTTAAATTTCTTTTTCATTTTCTAATCCTCCTGTTTTTTATTTCATTCCTTATTTTACTCTTCAATATGTTCCATCCCCTGGTTAATAATCGTTTTCACATGGCTGTCTGCCAGAGAATAAAAAACTGCTTTCCCCTCTCTCCGGTTTTTGACCAGGTGGGACTGCTTTAAAATCTTTAACTGATGAGAGATGGCTGACTGGGTCATATTTAAAAGCTGTGCAATGTCGCAGACGCACATCTCTGCTTCAGACAATACATAGAGAATCTTGATTCGGGTAGAATCGCCGAAAACCTTAAACAGCTCCGCCAGGTCGTACAGCTCATCTTCATCCGGCATATTCTTATTAACTGCCTCTACTACTTTTTCATGGACCTGGTAAAAATCACAGCATTCTACATCATTAATCGCCATAGCACCTCTCCTTTTCGTTTAAACATATGAATTATTGTTCATATTTTGTATTATATATCTTTCTCTGGGATTGTCAATAGATCTGCATAAAATATTCCAGATTTTTTTCTCAATAAGCGCCTGATGCAAACCGCCCTAGAACAGAAAACGCCGCGGAAGACCCTGACATCAGGCGTTTCCGCAGCGCTGTTTTCTCTTAAATTTTCCGAAATAAGAAAGGATCTCTCAACTGATCCAGATACTCTCTCAGCCTCTTCCGAAAGCCCAGGATCAGTTCGTCCTTACAGTCCGGTTCAATCTCCCTGGGGCTCAT
>CAJFOF010000028.1 GCA_904395885.1 uncultured Lachnospiraceae bacterium | reverse complement strand
CTGGAATAACCGGAGGATCTGCTCTGCCAATGGAGGGGTTCCTCCCGTGGTAAAACGCAGGCAGTATTATGAGACTTTGGAGCGGGCGGCATAGTCAGTGATATCCTTGAGAAACATGTGTCAACTAGTCTTGACAATATCACTTCGCTTTTTATGATTGCTTCGGCAGTTTTCGGACCTTGCTGAACCATTTAAAATAGATGATAAACAGGATCGAGGTGATGGTCCAGGTCAGCGGATAGCTGAAGCAGATAGTCTTGATGTCCGGGTAGATCGGGACAGCAATGAAAATCCATACGACCCGCAGAAGGCAGACGCCAAGGGCGGTCATGATCATGGGAATCCAGCAGTCGCCCACGCCACGTAAGGCGCCGGAGAGGATCTCGATGCATACGTATGTAATAAAGGTCGGAACCAGGAAGCGAAGAATTTCCATTCCCTTGGCTATGACGGCGGCATCCGTAGTAAACAGCAGATAGATGTAATTGCCGAAAACATAGAGGACTGCACTTAAAAAGAGAGTGGTGACGGCGCTCATGGCAAGGCAGATCCGGGTTCCTTTCCGCACCCGGTCATTTTTTCCGGCCCCATAGTTTTGACCGACAAAGGTGGTGGCTGAGATGCCGAAGGCATTAACGATCATCCAGTAAATGCTGTCGATCTTGCCGTAGGCGGTCCAGGCTGCGATGACATCTGTCCCCAGAGAGTTAACGCTGATCTGAATAATGATATTGGACGCCGAGTACATGACGGACTGAAGCCCTGCCGGAAAACCGATCTGCAGAATCCGCAGAAGGATCGGAGAGTTGATGCGGATAGCCTTAAAGGACAGACGGTACATGTCCTTGGTTCTGGTCAGCACAGCGAGAACCAATATGGCGGAGACGATCTGAGAGGCAATGGTGGCCAGAGCAGCTCCAGCTACGCCCATGGAAAATCCCGCGACCAACAGAACATCCAGAACAATATTGGTAAAGCAGCTTGCGATCAGGAAATACAGGGGACGCTTGGAATCCCCCACAGCTCGGAGAATGCCGGCCCCCATATTGTAGATCAGGTTGGCAATCAGGCCGGCGCAGTAGATCCTGAAATACAGCACAGAGTCGGGGAGGATGTCCTCCGGAGTGTCCATGGCCCGCAGAGCCGCTGGCGCAAAGATAATTCCCACGACGGTCAGCACCAGGCCGAAGAGGATGGAAAAGGCGATAGAGGTGTGAACAGCCTGCTGAACCCTTTTTTCCCGTCGGGCCCCGTAGTACTGGGAAATGATAACGGTGGAGCCGGAGGACAGGCCGACGAAAAAGTTCACAATTAGATTGATGACAGTGGAAGTGGAGCCGCCGACAGCAGCCAACCCTTCTTTTCCGACAAAGCGTCCTACGACTATAGCGTCTGCGGTATTGTAGAGCTGTTGGAAAAAAGTTCCGAATAAAATCGGAAAGAAGAACAGCAGGAGCTGTTTCCAGATGACTCCCTCGGTAATTGGATTTTCTGTGGCTGCCGAAGCTGCGCCATTGCGTTTCATAGAATGATTCCCCCTGTGGTATGATGTTGAGACCAAACGGAATTTGGGCCTAATTACTCATTATACACATTTTTAGGAAAAAGAAAAGAGGTTAGACAAGCGCAACCGAAACAGAGAGAGACCCTGATGTCCGGAGCTGCCGGAAAACAGCTCCGGAGAGGGGATGAGAGGAAAAGAACTGAAAGAAATTAAGAAGAAAATTATTCTGCTGCAGCTTTTGACAGAGCCGTTTCGATGGCGTTGAGCAGAACCTGGGAAGTGTAGCGGGAACCGGATTCATAGGTAATGCCCTCGAGGGACTGGCTGGCAATGATCTGTTCGGCCAGATGATCCAGGGAAGGCTGGATCAGGGGATACATGGTAGCTACTGTTTCATCCAGGGGGACCAGAGAGATGGATGTGATCCTGCTGGTGTCTACGGCTACTTCGACATTGACGGTCTGGCTGCCAAGAGAGATGGAGGCAGTGTAGACGCCAGGTATGTAAGAGGCTGAAAGCTCCTGTTCCGAGCTGACGGCATCCTGGCTTCCTGCAGGCTGCTCTGCTTTTCTGGCACGGAGCATAAACAGAAACAAAGTGATCAGCAGAATGGCCAGCCCTGCAAAAATGGCTGTATAAATGATTTCCTTCATCCGGAGCACAACGATTTTCGTTCTTGAGCTCATAGAGAACCTCCTGAAGAGTTTACTATAATCTATTAAATTCCCATAGTTTTTATGCTATAATAGCGGAAGTGTACAGGGAAAATATGTCTGTTTGATAGGAGAATGAAAATATGGCGCTGCAATATGTCTTTGGAAGCTCAGGAGCTGGAAAGACCCATTACCTTTATGAACAGGCGGTGAATCTGGCGGTAAAAGAGCCGGACACCTCTGTTTTTTTCATTGTTCCAGAGCAGTTTACCATGCAGGCACAGAAAGAGATTATTGGCCTCCATCCCAGACACGGGATGATGAATATCGACGTTCTCAGCTTTCGCCGTCTGGCTTACCGGGTGTTTGAAGAACTGGCCGTTGAAAACCTGACTGTCCTGGATGATATGGGCAAGTCTATGGTGCTGCGGAAAGTAGCTGCAGCCAGAAAAAAGGAGCTGGGACTGTACCAGGGATTTTTGGATAAAAATGGTTTTATCGGGCAGTTAAAATCCATGCTGTCCGAGTTTTATCAATATGGCATCGGACCGGGAACCCTGGAGACGCTGAAGGGCGAGACCTCCAGGCCGCTTTTAAAACAAAAGCTTCAGGACATGAAAGTGATATACGACGGCTTCCAGGAATATATTCAAGGCCGTTTTTCTACAGCGGAGGAGATATTAGAGGCTCTCTGCAGAGTCCTGCCCCAGTCGCGGATGATCCAAAACAGTGCAGTGTTTTTGGACGGCTACACGGGATTTACACCGGTTCAGTACCGGATTATAGGGCTGCTTTTGACGTATGCCAGAAACGTGACGGTCAGCGTTACTCTGGATCCGGCGAAGGATCCATACAAAGAGGTAGCAATCCAAAATCTGTTCTACATGGGAAAGCATATGGTCAGCCGATTGGAAAAGGTAAGACAGAGGGCTGGGGCGCATAAGCTGGACGACATGATACTGGGAAAAAAGCCGAGATTTGCCAAGGCTCCGGCCATCGGATTTCTGGAAAGCCACATGTTCCGGCCATCGGCTCCTTACAGAGAGAAAACTGGGGAACGGCCTCTCAGTGACCAGATCTGGATCTATCAGGGAAAGAATCCGGCGGAGGAGATCCGTTTCATCTGCACGCAGATTGAGCGGGCAGTTCGCAGAGAGGGAATGCGCTATCGGGATATAGCGGTCATTACGGGAGCTTTGGACGAATATGGAAAAGAAATTGCGTACCAGTTTCAGGAAGCAGGAATCCCGTTTTTTCTGGATGATAAAAAGAAGATTGTGGAAAATCCCCTGGTAGAGCTGATTCGATCTGTGCTGGAAGTGATCAGCGAGGACTTTTCTTATGAGAGTATGTTCCGGTATTTAAAGTGCGGCCTGGCGGGAGACTGGGAGAGGACGGACAGGCATCTGATGACAGACCGGATGGAAAACTACGTCCGTGCCCTGGGAATTCGGGGCTTTAAGCAGTGGAGCCAGCCGTGGGAGAGAACTTACCGGGGCGGGGAAACTTTGAATCTGGTGGAGATAAACCAGTTCCGGGAGGAGGTTATGGGACCTCTTGCCAGGCTGAGGGAGGTCTTCCTGAGGGAAGATGTTTCGGTGGCCTCTGTCACAGAAGGACTCCGGTCCTGTTTGGAGGAAGAGAAGGCAGAGGAGAAAATGAAGTGGTATGAGGAGAAATTTACCCAGGAAGGTCAGACGGTGCTTGCCAAGGAATACGGTCAGGCTATGGGGCTGGTGGAGGAGCTTTTCGACCGCCTTACAGCCCTTTTGGGGGAGGAAAAGGTCACCAGAAAAGAATACGCCAGGATTCTGGATGCCGGTTTTGGCGAGATACAGGTGGGGGCGATTCCTGCAACCGTGGACCGGGTGGTGGCGGGAGATCTGACCAGAACCCGACTGGATGCTGTGAAAATCTTGTTTTTTGTAGGAGTCAATGAAGGGATTATTCCCCAGAAGAAGGAAAAGAAGAGCCTTCTGACAGATGAGGAACGGGAATTTTTTGCCAGAAACCAGGTGGAACTGGCGCCCACAGCCAGGGAGGACGGATGCATTCAGAGGTATTATCAATATTTGATTCTGTCCAAGCCATCCTATAGGCTGGTTCTGTCTTATGCCGGCGTGTCCCAGGCAGGGGATGCCAGAAGGCCTTCCAGCCTGATCGGGGAGATCAGGCGGCTGTTTCCTGAGCTGGAGATTTGGGATGAGCGCCAGGTGGAATGGCCTATCCAGACCAAGCAGGCAGGGATGGCTCGCCTGATTGCCGGATTCCAGGAAGAGAATCGGGATGAGGACCTGGAATTTTTGGAACTGTACCGCTGGTTTTTGGAACAGAAAGAGTGGAGAGAAAAGACAGAAAAATTGACAGAGGCTGCATTTACATCGTACCGGGAGAGAGGAATCGGACGGGCGGCCGCCAGAGCCCTGTACGGGACGACTCTCCAGGGAAGTGTCACCAGATTGGAAAAGTACGCTTCCTGCGCCTATGCCCACTTCCTGCAATATGGCCTGGAACTGATGGAAAGGCGGGAGTATGAGCTGGCAGCTGCAGATATCGGGACTCTGTTTCATCAGGCCATTGACCGCTGTTTTCAGAAAGCCAGGGATCAAAAAGCAGATCTGACAGCCCTGACCGAGGAAGCCAGAAAAAGCCTGGTCAGAGAATGTGTAGGGGAAGTGACGGAAGAGTATGGCAGCACAGTGCTGAAAAGCTCGGCCAGAAATGCCTACCTGGCTGAACGGATTGAGCGGATCACCGACCGGACTGTGTGGGCGCTGACAGAGCAGATGAAAAAGGGAGATTTTATCCCTGCGGCTTTTGAGGTTTCCTTCTCCTCCATCGATGACCTGAGAGCTATGAAGATCACCCTGTCGGAGGACGAGGCTCTTCATCTGGCAGGACGGATCGACCGACTGGACCTCTGCGAGGATGAAACTCACGTTTATGTGAAAATTATTGATTATAAATCCGGAAATACCAGCTTTGACCTGGCAGCTCTCTATTACGGACTTCAGCTCCAACTTGTGGTGTACATGGATGCGGCCCTGGAGAAGGAGCAGCGGCTTCATCCGGGAAAAGAAGCGGTTCCTGCCGGAATGTTTTACTACCATATTAAAGATCCGGTGGCAGAGTGGCAGCCTGGACAGACGGATGAGGACGTGGAGCAGGAGATCTTAAAACAACTGAGGATGAATGGTCTGGTGAACAGTGAGCTGGAAGTGATTCGCCATATGGACCGGGAAATCGAAAAGGAGTCCCAGGTGATTCCGGTGGCAATGAAAGACGGGTTTGTGACGGAAGCCCGATCCAGTGTGGCCAGCCGGGAACGGTTTCAGGATCTCAGGCAGTATGTCCGGGAGAAACTCCGGGCAGCCGGCCGGGAGATTTTGGACGGCACAGTCAGCGTCAATCCCTACAAGCAGGGCAGCCGCACCGGGTGCGACTACTGCCCTTACCATGCTGTCTGCGGCTTTGACAAAAAGACAGCCGGATATGGCTACCGCAGGTTAAAGGCATTAAAACCGGAGGAAATCTGGAGTGAGATTATGCCGGAAGAAGAGGAAGGAGAAGAATTATGGCAGTAAGCTGGACCGAAGACCAGAAAAAGGCAATTACACTGCGGAACCGGAACCTGCTGGTCTCCGCGGCTGCCGGAAGCGGGAAGACAGCGGTTCTGGTTGAGAGGATCGTGGAGATGGCCACTGACCGGGAACATCCCATTGATCTGGACCGGATGCTGGTTATGACCTTTACCAATGCGGCGGCATCTGAGATGAGAGAACGGGTTCAGGCTGCCATTGAGAAAAGGCGTGAGGAGGCCCCGGAGGACGAGCACCTGGAGATGCAGTCGATCCTGGTATCCAGAGCACAGATTACGACGATCGACAGTTTCTGCCTGAGTTTTATCCGGGAATATTACAATACTCTGGATATCGATCCTGCTTTTCGCATCGGAGATGAAGGCGAGCTGGCTCTTCTGCAGGCGGATGTGATGGGAAAACTTCTGGAAGATCAATACTCTTCCGGGAATAAAGAATTTCTCGACTTTGTGGACACCTACGGCGCAGGAAAGAGCGACGCAGGAATCGAAGAGATTATTTTTCAGGTGTGGCGTTTCTCACAGAGTTATCCCTGGCCAGAGGAATGGTTTGAGCTGTGCAGGAAAGAGCTGGAAGGGACCAGTTTTCAGGAGATTGAAAAGAGCCGCTGGATGGAATTTTTTATGAAAGATGTCCGGCTTCAGGCGGAGGAACTCTCCGGTCAGCTTTCGGAGGCTCTGACTGCCTGTGAGGGGGAAAACGGCCCGGCAGCCTACGCAGACCGGCTGGCAGAAGACGCTGAGATGATGGCTGGATTTTCCCGGGTGAAGAACTATGAGGAATTTTACGGGCTGCTGTCCAAGGCGGCCTTTGGAAAGCTGCCGCCGATCCGCAGCAAAGATGTGGACAGCCAGAAAAAGGCTTTTGTATCTGCCTGCCGGGACCGGGCAAAGAAAGTGATTAAAAAATGGAAGGAAACCTTTCTGATTCAGCCGCCGGATGAGATCCTGGAAGCCCAGGCTGGTACCAGAGGGCCAGTGAGGATTCTGCTGGAACTGGCGGAGGAGTATACAGCACGGTATCAGGAAGCCAAGAAGGAGAGAAATCTGGCAGACTTTGGAGATCTGGAGCATTTTGCCCTGAAGATTCTGTGGAAAGAGGAGACAGGAGAAGACGGCGCCAGAAAACGGGTTCCCTCAGAGGCGGCGGATGAGATGAGCCGCAAGTATGAGGTGATTCTGGTAGATGAATACCAGGACAGCAATCTGGTTCAGGAAACTCTGATCCAGGCCCTCTCCAGGGAGCGGTATGGCAAACCCAACGTTTTTATGGTAGGGGATGTGAAGCAGAGCATCTACCGATTTCGTCTGGCCCGGCCGGATCTGTTTTTGGAGAAATATCAGACTTACCGTTCAGAAGACAGCCTTTACCAGAAGGTTGAGCTTCACCAGAATTTCCGGAGCAGGGCCCAGGTTCTGGAGGCGGTCAACGACATCTGCTACCAGATTATGACCAAGAACCTTGGAGGAATCCAGTATACCAGGGAGGCGGCTCTCTACCCCGGCGCAGAGTTTGAGATACCGGAGGATGGAAGAGAAAAGCTGGTGGGGACGCCGGCGGAGCTGATGATTGTCCCTACAGACAGCTCAGTTATGGACGGGCTGGACGATGATGCCAGAGATTATACGGAAAGGGAGCTGGAGGCCAGGATGGCGGCAGAAAAGATTCTGCATCTAACGGACTCTAAAGATGGACTGCCTGTCTGGGATAAGGCCAGGGGGGCCTACCGGACCGCCAGATTCGGGGATATTGTCATCCTCCTGAGAAGCATTACCGGGTGGGCGGAGACCTATGTCAATATCTTGATGAATGCCGGAATCCCTGCAGCCGCACAGACCCAGACCGGCTACTTTGACACGCCGGAGGTAGAGACAGTTCTGAGCCTTCTGGCGATAACAGACAACCCCTTCCAGGATATCCCAATGGCTGCGGTTTTGCGGTCACCGGTTATTTCTATGACGGATGAGGAGATGGCCTGGCTCATGGCGGGATTTAAAAAGCAAGGGAAAAAGGAAGGGGACAGAGGAATGTACGCCGCTGTCAGGATGTGGCTTTACGATGAGGACAGACAGGAACTCTCAGCCGCGTTCCCCAAAATCCGGGAGAAATTGGAGAAACTGGAGAAGATGCTGGAGGAATTTCGCTTTCTGGCAACCTATCTTCCCATCCATGAGCTGATCCACGAGATTTATCAGCGCAGCGGATATTACGACTATGTGGCGGCTATGCCCGGCGGCACCGTAAGAAAGGCCAATCTGGATATGCTGGCGGAGAAAGCCTCCGCTTATGAGAAGACCAGCTACAGGGGCCTGTTCCATTTTATCCGCTATATTGAAAAGCTGAAAAAGTACGAGACCGACTTTGGGGAAGCCGGGGCAGGAGATATGACTGACACCGTGCGGATCATGAGCATCCACAAGAGCAAGGGACTGGAATTCCCTATTGTGATTCTGGCTGGCATGGGAAAACGGTTCAATAAGCAAGATATGACGGGAAAGGTCTTAATCGATCCGGAATTGGGAATTGCAGCCGACTGTCTGGATTTAGAGCGCAGGGTAAAGATTTCAACCTTAAAAAAGCAGGTTTTAAAGCGCAGGGCTGATCTGGAGACTTTAGGCGAGGAATTGCGGATATTTTATGTGGCCATGACCCGCGCCAAGGAAAAACTGATCATGACAGCCTCCGACCGTTCTCTGGACAAGCGGCTGGAAAAATATGGGATAGATCCGACCTGGTCTGGTGGAAGAGACGGAAAATCGGTGCTGGGGCTTTTAGAGACACAGAGGAAAGAAGAGGAGGAAGAACCTGCAAGACCCTTGCCGGGGCTGCCGTTTACCATCCTCTCCGGCGCCTCATCCTATCTGGACTGGGTGCTGATGAGCTTTTCCGCTATGAGGGAGAGAGGACGGCTGTGTCTGGAGATCTGCCCGGCAGAAAATCTGGTGGGGAGGGAAGTTACCCGGCAGATGGAGCGCCGCAGCAGCCGGGAGGACCTGCTGTCCATGGATCTTTCACGGATACAATCTTCAGAGGTCAGAGATTCTCTGGACAGAGAATTGTCCTTTTCTTATCCTTGTCAGGCCGATACGTCTCTCTACGCCATGCTGTCAGTATCGGAGATCAAGAGCAGATGGCAGGAAGAGGAGGCAAAAGAAAGGGGAGAGACGGAGAGACTGGCGGTGGAAGCCCTGCAGACAGACTGCGCTTCTCTGGACAGGAAGAAAACCAGCCTGGGGCCTGGCGGACCCGTCAGAGGAACGGCCTTTCACCGGGTGCTCCAGCTTTTGGATTTTTCCAGGTTTGTCGGCATGGAGAACGGGGGAGAGCAGATAGGAAAGACAAAAGATGCTTTGAAAGAACTGGAGACTGCAGGACTTCTGACCAAAAAAGATGCGGATATGGCGAATGTGAAAGTGCTGGCTGAGTTTGTTGCCGGAGAGCTGGGGCAGAGAATGGAGAAGGCTCAGAGGGAAGGCCGGCTCCACAGAGAACAGCAGTTTATGGTGGGAATTCCTGCCAGGGAGATGAAGGCGGCAGATTCCGATGAGCTGGTATTGGTTCAGGGGATGATCGACGCCTGGATCCAGGAGCCGGACGGCCTGGTGCTGATTGACTACAAGACCGATGCCGCAGGTCCGGGAGACGAGGATGCCCTGAAAGAAAAGTACAGGATTCAGCTTGACTATTACAAAAAGGCTTTGGAGCAGATAACAGGGGAAAAGGTGAAGGAGTGCATCCTGTATTCTCTGGCTCTGCAGAAGGCGATCAGGCTGTGAGCGCGAAATTGTTACATTTTGAACAGAAGTTGCATTTTTAAAAAATTTCGCTATAATAAATACTATTATTCAGCAGAGGAGAGCGACTAATGATTCGATTAGAGAGAACCAGTGTGATGAATCTGGAAAATGCCATGCGGGGAGCGAGAAATCCCATGAATAGTTGGTCCAGGATGGACAGCTATTACGACGAAAATGGCAGTTATGTGTTGGGACCCAATGATCTGGATCTGGCAAAACGTCTGAGAAAGGCGGGAAGCGACCACAGAAAGTTTATTCGCCAGATTTTTGTTTCAGTAGATATCACTGCGCCGCTTTACTGGTGGAAGGAGTATGACACGTACAAAGTGGCCACCGTGGCCAATTCTACCAGCACCATGCACAAGATCCACAGCAAGCCTTTCGAGCGGGAGGATTTCAGCACAGACCACATGACGGAGGATACCCTGGCTTTTATGGATATGGTCATTGCCAGGCTGGAAGCTATTCGCCAGAAGTACCTGGAGGCCAAGAGTAAGGAAGACTGGTATGATATGATCCAACTCCTTCCCTCCAGCTACAACCAGATGAGGACATGCACCTTTAATTATGAGACTCTGGTGAATATTTATTTTGCCAGGAAGAACCATAAACTGGCAGAATGGCATACATTCTGCGACTGGATCCGCTCTCTGCCCTATGGGCCGGAGCTGATCATAGCGGAGGAGACAGAATGAGACTGATAGCAGCGGCAGACCGACGGTGGGCCATTGGCAAGAAAGGGAATCTTTTAGTTTCAATTCCCGATGACCAGAGGCTTTTCCGTCAGGAGACTCTGGGAAAAGTGGTGGTCATGGGCAGGAAGACCCTTCAGAGTCTTCCTGGAGGGCAACCACTCTACGGACGGACAACAATTGTTCTCAGCAGGGATCCGGAATTCTCGGTAAAGGGCGCCCAGGTGGCAAGAAGTATGGAGGAGGCTCTAAAGATCCTTCAGACATATCCATCCGATGACATTTACGTTGCAGGCGGCCAGGAGATCTATG
The DNA here is from genome assembly GCA_904395885.1 of uncultured Lachnospiraceae bacterium. Taxonomy (GTDB): domain Bacteria; phylum Bacillota; class Clostridia; order Lachnospirales; family Lachnospiraceae; genus UMGS1370. The sequence continues at coordinate 2,655 of CAJFOF010000028.1, read as the reverse complement.
AAGAGTTTCTTCCTTATTGTGATACTGCACAGATCACCTGGATCGATTACGAATACGATGCCGATACTTACTTGCCTGATCTGGACAAAGACGAGGAGTGGGAGATGACAGGCCAGAGCGAGGAGCAGACCTACTTTAACCTATGCTATGAATTCCGTATATATAAAAGAAAAACTATTGTCAGATAGAAAAAACAGTGCTAAGATAAACCAAGCTCGAAAAAGGCAGGAGGACAAAGATGTACAGAATTTTAAAGGCAGAACGGCTGGCTGATAAAATATATCTGATGGATGTGGAAGCACCCAGGGTAGCGCGGGTTTGCCAGCCGGGAGAATTTGTGATTGTTAAGATGGATGAGGTGGGAGAGCGGATTCCCCTGACCATCTGTGATTTTGACAGGGAGAAGGGAACCGTCACCATTGTTTTTCAGGTTGTCGGGGCATCCACATTCAAGATGGCGTCCTTGAAGGAAGGGGATGCATTCCGGGATTTTGTGGGACCTTTGGGCCAGCCTTCTGAGTTCGTGAAAGAACCCATCGAAGAGGTGAAAAAGAGAAAATACCTTTTTGTGGCAGGCGGTGTTGGAGCGGCCCCCGTCTACCCCCAGGTAAAATGGATGAAAGAGCATGGCATCGATGTGGATGTCATTGTGGGCTCTAAGACAAAGGATCTGCTTCTTCTGGAGAAGGAGATGAAGGCCCAGGCCGGAAATCTCTATATTACCACGGACGACGGCTCCTACATGAGAAAAGGGATGGTCACAGCCGTGATCGAGGATCTGGTGAAGAATCAGGGAAAGACCTACGATGTCTGTGTGGCCATCGGTCCCATGATCATGATGAAGTTTGTCTGTAAACTGACGAAGGAACTGGGAATCCACACCATCGTCAGTATGAACCCCATCATGGTGGACGGCACTGGCATGTGCGGGGCCTGCCGGGTGACGGTGGGCGACGAGGTGAAATTTGCCTGCGTTGACGGTCCGGAATTTGATGGCCATCTGGTAGATTTCGACCAGGCGATGAAACGGCAGCAGATGTATAAGACTCAGGAAGGCCGGGCTATGTTAAAGGCACAGGAAGGCGCCACCCATCATGGCGGCTGCGGCCATTGTGGAGGTGACAACTGATGGATATGATGAAGCGAGTGCCCATCCGGGAACAGGATCCCAAGGTGAGGGCGACCAATTTTGACGAAGTATGTTTAGGATATAACGAGGAAGAGGCTGTAGCTGAGGCAAAGCGCTGCCTTCAGTGCAAAAAGCCCCTGTGCATGCAGGGATGTCCGGTTGCCATTGATATTCCGACATTTATCAAAAAGATTACAGAAAGAGATTTCAGAGGCGCGGCTGAGGTTATTGCCCGCTCCTCCGCGCTTCCGGCAGTCTGCGGCCGGGTCTGCCCACAGGAGAGTCAGTGCGAGGGCAAATGCGTTCGCGGCATCAAGGGAGAGCCGGTTTCCATCGGCAAGCTGGAGAGATTTGTGGCAGATTGGTCCAGGGAGAACGGATTTGTCCCGGCTGCCCCTGAAAAGACCAACGGCAAGAAGGTGGCTGTCATCGGTTCCGGCCCCTCCGGCCTTACCTGTGCCGGGGATCTGGCAAAGATGGGGTACGAGGTGACGATTTTTGAGGCCCTTCATGAGCCGGGCGGAGTGCTTACTTACGGGATTCCGGAGTTCCGTCTGCCTAAGGATACGGTCGTTCGCGCCGAGATTGAAAATGTAAAGAAGCTGGGCGTAAAGATCGAGACCAATGTGATCATCGGAAAATCCGTCACCATCGATGAGCTGATGGAAGAAGAGGGATTCCAGGCAGTGTTCATCGGCTCCGGGGCCGGCCTTCCCAAATTTATGGGGATTCCGGGAGAGAATGCCAACGGCGTATTCTCCGCCAACGAATATCTGACCAGAAACAATCTGATGAAAGCCTTTCGGGATGACTATGACACCCCCATCGCCGCCGGCAAAAAGGTGGCCGTGGTGGGCGGCGGAAACGTTGCCATGGATGCCGCCAGAACGGCGCTCCGTCTGGGGGCAGACGTCCACATCGTATACCGGAGAAGCGAGGCGGAGCTTCCTGCCAGAGTGGAGGAGGTTCACCACGCGAAAGAGGAGGGCGTGATCTTTGACCTGTTGACCAACCCGGTGGAGATCCTTACGGATGAAAACGACTGGGTGAAGGGCATGGTCGTTCGCAAGATGGAGCTGGGAGAGCCGGACGCATCCGGGAGAAGACGCCCTGTGGAGATTCCGGGTTCTGATTACACCATCGATGTGGACACAGTTATCATGTCGTTGGGAACTTCCCCCAATCCGCTGATCTCCTCCACCACAGAAGGACTGGAGATCAACAAAAGAAAATGCATCGTGGCGGAGGCTGAGAACGGCCAGACCACCAAAAAAGGCGTGTTTGCCGGAGGTGACGCAGTAACCGGTGCAGCTACGGTAATTCTGGCAATGGAAGCCGGAAAAGCCGGTGCAAAGGGAATCGACGAATATCTGAAGAATCAGTAGCGCCAGAGACAGAAAGGGCGGGATCGTTTGTAAAAACGGCCCGCCCTGTTTTTCTGGTGCGCCTGGCGGCGCACGTTTCTAACGGGTGCAAGTCCCGAATCCACCCGGTAGCGGGAAGGATATAGCCGAAGGCAAGGGTGT
>CAJFOF010000027.1 GCA_904395885.1 uncultured Lachnospiraceae bacterium | reverse complement strand
CTTTGGGATTTTGGGATTCCGAAAGAGGAAATCCGCAAGAAGATACAGGAGAAGTACCAGCTTACAGGTCAGGAACTGGAAGAGTACTTAAAATAGTAGGTTAAATACTAGAAAAGATTGCAACGATATGGAGCAGGGGCACGAAAAGGAAAGGTGTTCCTGCTCTATTTTTGATTGGAGAAAGGAGAATTATCATGAGGGCGTATACCCAGGAAGAGAAAATCCAGGGGATGATGGAACGGCCTATTCCGAAAAAGAAGGTTGGGATCGTTCATCTGGAGATGATTAAAGAGAGCCGATGCCTGTATGGGATGAAACGGATCAGTGATTCCAAGACGGCAGCTGAGATGGTTCGTCCTTTGTTGGAGAAGGCAGACCGGGAAATGTTGCTGGTTCTGTCCTTAGACAGCAAGCTGGAGCCAATGGCTCTGGAAATTGCGGCGGTGGGAGGAGTGAACAGCTGCCTGGTAGACATGAAAAGCATTTTCCGCCACGCAATTTTGAACAATGCAGCCTATGTAATCTGTTTTCACAACCATCCATCAGGGGATTGCGAGCCCAGTACGGAGGATCGGGTGACTGCCCAAAAGATGGAAGAGAGTGGAAAGGTTCTTGGCTTGACTTTGGTGGATCACATCATCATAGGCGCAGAAGGAAGCTTTTTAAGCTTGGCGGAAATGGGGATTCTGAATAATCGGTTTGAGGTGGCGTAAGGCCTTGCATTTAGGGAACAGGAATGATATTTTAGAACCATAATCCATATCAAAGAGAGGAGGAATATTCCATGCCGGACTATATTGGAGATGTTCTAAAAGAATATGCAGAGCTGACAAAAGAAATTTATGAATCTGCCCTGAAAGCAGTCATCCTGTATGGCTCTTACGCTAGAGGCGATTATACGGAAGATTCCGATGTGGATATTTTGATATTGGTAGATATGGAGGAAGATGAGATTGGCAGAAGTCGTGAAAGACTGTCCAGCCTGACTTACGATTTTAATGAGGTCCATGATTTAAAAATTATGCCGGAGGTTATAGGAGAAAAACAGTTTGCCTACTGGCTGCCGGTGTATCCGTTTTATCAGAATATAGAAAAGGATGGGGTGAGCATTTATGCAGCCTGAGGAGAAGAAGCGCATTTTAGAGCTGGCCGGCTATCGGATCGATATCGCTAAGGAAGATTTACAGGTTGCTGCTGAGAATATGGCGGCAGGTCATCTGCGGGCAGCAAATAATCGAGCGTATTATTCCATTTATCATGCGATAACGGCGGTGCTTGCCCTGGAAGGAACCGCATTTAAGAAACATTAAGGATACGCTGGCGTATTTTAATAAAACATATATTCGGAATGACATTTTCCCGAAAAAACTGGGGCGTCAGATTAGCACAGCGGAGATGGTAAGATATGCGGGTTGATTGCGCGAAGGAATTACTGGAGCTTGTAGAGCAGTATGTCCTGGATTTTAAAAACAAAAATTAGAACCAGACGAAAAAAGAGAGCTGTCCTATACAAGGATGGCTCTTTCTTTATACCGTGAATGATTAGAAGGAGGGAGAACGAAGTGCCTTGGATTATTATTGAAATTATCATTAAACTTTTTAAAAAATAACAGGGGGTGAGCGTATGGGAATAATAAAAACACCAACAGCCGGGATGAGCCGGCAGGAATGGCTGAAACTGAGAAAGACCGGAATTGGAGGATCTGATGCGGGGGCTGTCTGTGGGGTGAATCCCTATGCCAGTCCGATTCATGTATATTTGGATAAGACTCAGGAAGAGGCGAGGGAGCGGGACAACGAGCCGATGCGTCAGGGCAGAGATTTGGAAGACTACGTGGCTCGCAGGTTTGCAGAGGCGACAGGTTTAAAGGTAAGGCGATCACGGTACCTGTACCGGGATTCGGAATATCCCTTCATGCTGGCGGATGTAGATCGGCTAATTGTGGGACATGACGCAGGACTGGAGTGCAAGACTGCCAGCCCTTACCAGGAAGATGCCTGGAAAGACGGGGCCATACCACCTCACTACCGGATCCAGTGCCTTCATTATATGGCAGTGACAGGAAAGAAAGAATGGTATTTGGCGGTGGTCATCCTGGGTAAGGGATTCCAATATCGGAAACTTGTTTGGGATGATGATCTGATTAGAAAACTTAGAATAGTGGAAGAAGCCTTTTGGACACGGTATGTCCTTCCGAGGAAGATGCCGGAACCGGATGGGAGCATGGCTTTTGGCGAGGCGTTAGGACAGCACTACCCCAAAGCAGTATCTGGCAGCTCCATCCGTCTGGAGGGATTTGACAAAAGGTTGGAAAGGAGGGAAGTACTGCTGAAAGAAATTAAGGAGCTGGAGCAGGAACAGCGGAAAATCGAACAAGAGCTGAAAGTATATTTAAAAGACAGGGAATCGGCGAAGAGCAGCCGGTACCAGGTGACATGGATGAATGTGGAAACTGCCCGTCTGGATGCCGTGCGTCTAAAGGAAGAACAGCCGGAGATTTACCAGCAATATGTGAAGGTAAACCATTCGCGAAGATTAACCGTAAAAGTGGCCTGAGAGAGGAGGAAATATATGGAAGACTGTAAAAAAGGGACGAGGATAATCCGAATGTTGACGGCGGATGAGATTGAATGTCGGATTTCTATGGTAAATGAGAAAGGCGTGGCATTGCTGCTGTTCAAGGATGCCAGAGTGGATCAGAAGATTTTGGACGAAACCTTTGGGCCGTTGGGGTGGAAGAGGAGCCATCAGGAAATCGGTGGGGATCTGTATTGTACCGTAGAGGTATGGGATAAAGAAAAAGGCCAGTGGATCGGAAAACAGGATGTCGGAACACCTGGGAGCGCGGAGAAAGAGAAAGGACGAGCTTCAGACAGCTTTAAGCGGGCATGCTTTAATTGGGGAATCGGCAGGGAATTATATACGGCCCCTTCTATCTGGATTCCGGCGTGGAAGACGAGGATCCAGGAAAAGGACGGGAAACACTACTGCCGGGAATGCTTTCGGGTATTAGAGATTCGGTATGACCAGGAGAGAACCATCTGTGAACTGAAACTGACAGATTCGGAAGGACAGCTAGTGTATGAATTTCAGACGAGTCCAGCGGTAGCCGAGCCAGTCCAAAGTGGCCTGAGCAGGGAGCAGGAACAGGCAATGGAACGGGAATTAAAGCGAACTGGCGTAACTTTGGAAGAAGTGCTGAGCCGGTACCATATACAGGAAGCGGGACAGATAACGGACGAGATTTACCAGAAAGCTATGAGAGATTTAAAGCGGTCTCGCAGCCGGGATGCGGCATAAGGGGGCGTGCGATATGGAGCAGAAGAAAAAAATGGAAGAACTGCTTTACGAATTGGTAGAAGAACTGCTGGGTTCAATTCCTGGCGAAGGCCAGGGAAATAAAAGTAGGAATAAAGGAAAAAAGGGAACCCACCCAACCCTGGATGAATTTTTAGATGAGGTGATTACATATCGGATTGACCGTATTCTGGCACCGATCCACCAAAAGGAAGTTAAGGGGAAAGAGGTGGGGGCTGACCTAATTGATAAAGCTCCGCCGGAGGTAAAACATAAGATGGAAAAATGGGTGGATTCTTGTATTGAGTGGTCGTGGAGAGACTGCGGTGTGGTCTACCGGGAGGCATTCCGGGATGGGATGCGGCTGGCAAAGAAGATGTTTCTGTAGCAGAAAAGAAAGTACTACAGAGCAGGCAGAGGGGATGCGGAGAAGATCTGCATCCCCGTTTTCATTTCAGAAGGAAGGATAGAGAAAAAATGGAACGACGCAAATTGATTATGGAGCAGATCCAGGAAATGAGCTGGGAAGAGGCAAAGGGAGAGATTGTATTTTGGCTTGTGAATCGGAAAAGAAATAAAATGTTGCTGAAGACAACGCGTGTCCTGAATTGCGGGGATATGGCCCTGGTGTGTGGCCTGCATTGGAAGGAAGGGAACGAGAGGCGATTTGTTCTAATCACCCAGGAACAAATGAGCCGGTGGCGGGTGCCTATAAGAGAGATGCTTGCAGAGGCGGAACAGAATATGATCCAACGTTTTCCGGCTGTAAAAAGACCACTGGAAGAAGTATTGCAGGAAGCGGCAAAAATGGTTGGGCAGACATGGGAAAAAGAAGGGACGGGATTAGGGAGGAAGCTGATCCTTTTGACAAACCGGGAAGGTTATTTGGGTGCATCGGCCATGTTGTATGATGGAGTATTAAAAGAGCTTGCGGATGCAATGGGATCGGATCTATTTATCCTGCCTTCCAGCATCCATGAAGTCTTGGCGCTGCCAGACGATGGAGAAGTGGACTGGAAGGAGCTTGAGGAAATCGTGCAAACCATTAATCAGACGGAAGTAGAAGACAGAGAAGTATTGTCAGATACGGTGTATTGTTACTGCAGGGAGAACGATCTTCTGCTTCCGGCCAGAGCGTTCTCCCCAAAAGCGACTCTTTGAACGGATGGAGTGTGAACAGAAGAATGTCAGAATCAAGAATTATGGGCTACGCCAGGGTAAGCAGTGCAGAGCAAAGTCTGGCAAGACAGATGGTGGAGCTAAAAAAGTATGTTCCGGAAGAAAATATTATTACAGATAAGCAGAGCGGAAAGGATTTCAACCGCCCGGGGTATCAGGCATTAAAAGGTGCCTTGGGGCTGCGGCGAGGAGATGTTCTGGTCATCAAGTCTCTGGATCGGCTTAGTCGAAACAAACAGGAAATGAAACAGGAACTGCAGTGGTTTAAGGAACATGGGATCCGATTGAAGGTAATTGACCTTCCGACCACAATGGTTCAGTTGGATGCCGGACAAGAATGGATCCAGGAGATGGTAAATAATATTTTGATAGAGGTGTTGTCCAGCATTGCGGAGGAGGAACGGAATACCATACGCAAAAGGCAACGGGAAGGGATCGAAGCGGCGAAAAATGCCGGTGTCCGGTTCGGACCTCCGGACAAAGGATTCCCAGAAGAATGGGAATCTTACTATTCTCGCTATAAGCAGGGGGAAATCACGAGAAAATATGTGCTGGAAAAGTTAGGGATTCATGCAGACCGGTTTAAGTATTTGAAAAAGAAGTATGAGGCCATGAAAAAAGGGCAATAAGCTGCATGACAATTATTCCTCTCAAAAGGGCGGATATCATAACTTAATCCCCTGCTATCTGGACACGAGATGGCAGGGAGATTAAAGTAGAGGTTATTGCTCTGCAAATCTGGGAGAAAATTTATGGGGAGGATTTTGGAATGTCTCTACAATCAGTCTATGCTAGAATAGGGATACAGGAAAGCGAGGTGGCAAGTCTTTGAAACAGGATATGAGAAGTGAGGAGTGTAAGAAAGAATTTAGGATTGGTTCCATAACCAATTTATGTTAGAATAGGGACATGAGAGATTCTGCTAATGATTGAAGGATATAAAAGATAGAGGTAACTGCCATGGAGTTTAAGAGAGACATATATCAAAAACTTGTACAGTGGAAAAAGGACCGTACGGGACGGGTTCTGGAAGTTTCTGGAGCACGGCAGGTAGGAAAAACGTATATATTGAAGAAATTTGCGCGGGAAAATTTTGCATGTGTTATTTATATTAATATGGCAGAATTGACGGGAGAGCGGTTCCTGAAATGTCTGGAGCAGGCAGAATACTGGGAACCTGGAATGCCGGTTGACGAGAATTCACTTCATAAAGCGGTGACGCTGTTTGCGCCGGAGTTTCAGGATACAGAGGAAACAGTGATTCTGATTGATGAGATACAGGAATCGGCGAAAGTGTATAATTTAATCCGGACGTTTTCGAGGGGCTTTTCTTCCTATGTGATTGTAACGGGCAGTTATCTGGGGAGAATTTTATCAAAGGAGTTTTTCCTTCCCGCTGGCGACCTGGATACGTTGAAGATGGAAACTTTGACATTTGCGGAGTTTACGGACATTTTCGGGGAAAGGGAAAGATATGAGTCAATCAGCTTAGATGGCACTTCTGCGCCGGAGGAGTATCAATCTTTGAGGAAACGTTACGATTTGTACCAGAGGATTGGCGGATATCCTTCGGTAGTTCTTCTGTATCTGTCTTTTGGTGATCTGGAACGCTGCGATGCAGAGCTAGAACGTCTTATGCAGACGTTTGTTAATGAATCTAAACGTTATTTTGAGGATGCAATGGAAGCCAGTGCTTTTGAGGAACTGTTTCATGGAATAGCGGTGACGCTGATTAAAGAAAAGCAGGGCTCCGGAGATTTAGTTGAAGAGCTGAGTAAAATCGTATATAAGGAAGAAAGCGGCCGTTTCACAAAACGAATGGTACACCGGGCGATTGGCTGGCTCCATGCTTCTCATATTATTGGATATGCTGGCAAAAGCATTAATTGTGATTACTTAAATATTAAAGAGAACGCTAGGTTCTATTTTATGGATATTGGCCTTGCGCGTTATTTTCTGACCAGAGCTGGTGCGGCAGAAGGCGTGGTAAAAGGGATTGTAGCGGAAAATTTCGTGTACCTGGCATTAGCCCGCAGGATTCCGAGGGAAATTGCTGGTACCTCGCCCTGGTTTGGCTCCTATGAAAAAAATAATGGAGAATTAGATTTTTATGTGAGGAGCCTGTTAGACTTTAAGAACTATGGTATTGAAGTCAAAAGCGAAGGAGGAGAAGGGATTACTGCGAAAGCGCTGCTTCATGCAGGGAACTTAGATTACCTTTATAATCTGAGAGGAAAGAGCTTTGGAGGCGTTACAGAAGATGGGAAGGTGCGGAGTGTCCCATTATATTTGGCAGACAGGATTCAATTTGATTTGGGGAAATGACCGAGGCATGTGTAAGGATAGGATTTCTGGGGAAGGAGTAAAGGGAGAATGAAGAAAAAGTTGCCCATTGGAATTGACGGGTTTGAAAAAATCAGGACAAATGATTTTTATTATGCAGATAAGACGATGTTTATTGCCGAGCTGCTTCAT
>CAJFOF010000026.1 GCA_904395885.1 uncultured Lachnospiraceae bacterium | reverse complement strand
TCAAGGTCCGGTTCGTTGCTGCCCTCTTCAGCGACAGCTTATTTATTATATCTCATCTATCGCTTTTTGTCAACAACTTTTTTCATTTTTTTGAGCTTTTTTGTTTCTTTTCTTTTTCGTTTCTTAGCTCGCGGCCGCCTCATCAGCGGCGCGAGGATTATAATACCATTGTCTTCCAAAAATGTCAACAGGTTTTTTTATCTTTTTTTAAATTTTTCAAATTTTTTCTATTGCATGTAAATTTGAGTCAATATGGCGTCCCACGCCGCGCTGTTACGTGTTGCTGCAGTCTAAAGTGAACCAGAACTCAACGCCGTCTTCTCTGTTTTCAACGCCATACTCTTTTTGATGGGAATCCATAATCGCTTTGACGATTGACAGTCCAATGCCGCTGCCGCCGTATTCTCTGGTTCTTGCCTTATCCACTTTATAGAATTTTGTCCACAGCTTGGGCAGGTCTTCTTCCGGTATGGGCTGTCCGGTATTAAATACTGACACTCTTACATCGTTTTCTCTTTTTGCAATCCTGATTTCAATTCTGTGCTGCCCACTCAGATGATTCAGCGCATTGTTTAAATAATTGGTAAAGACTTCTTCTATTTTGAATTCATCGGCCCAAACGTAAACCGGCCCTTTTTCATTAAAGTATATGGACGCGCGTTTTTGATCGATCAGAATCTTAGAAGAATTCAAAATACTCTGAATTAACTCTACCAGATCAAACCGCTCCATGGTCAGCTCATCACTTCCAAATTCCAGAGCGGTCAGCGTTAATAGCTGCTGCACCATCTTATTCATCTTATTGGCCTCGTCCATGATAACATCGCAGTAGTAATCCCGGCTTTCTTTTTCTTCTGCCATTCCCTCCGTCAGGCCTTCTGCATATCCCTGAATCAAAGCAATGGGCGTTTTTAGTTCATGTGAGATATTGGCGATAAATTCTTTCCTCATCTCATCCACTTTTTCTTTCTGCCGAATGTCTCTCTGCAGTTCATTGTTGGCCGCTTTCAGTTCGCCGATGGTTTCCTCCAGCTTCTCAGAAAGAATATTCATGCTGTTTCCCAAAATACCAATCTCATCCTGGGCCTTTCCGGTATACCGCACTTCAAAGTCCAGTTTTGAAAGCCTCTCCGAAATTTTCGTCAAAAGCAGGATCGGAGAAGTCATCCTTCTGGTCAGAAGCATCATGATAATGCTGCCCACAAGCAGGACAACAATTCCTACATAGATCAAAAACTGATTCGCCAACCTGACGCTATCCTGAATACCGGCCACAGGCATAGACATAAGAAACGCTGTGGCATTGTCTGAGAAAAATCCCCAGCATTCCAGATAATAGGTCTTGTTCATTGGATCATAGCGCTTCTGAATCGCATAGTTTTCTGTCTGCTCTACATCCTCTACTCGGGTGTCCTGTCCCAAAAGATACTGCTGCATCTGTCTTTCCAGATAATCCATCTGAGGCGAAAAGAGAATTGCCTTCCCCAGAGCAGCGTTCACCATAACAATCGCAGTATTGGATTCTTCGCTCAATTGCCGCAGGGCTTTTGAAAGGCTTCCTTCCTCCTCGTTGTTTTCCCGCCTGATCCAGTATGTGCGGCGATCCGGAGTGTAAAGCCCCTCTGTCATATCCTTTCCCTCCGCCTCAAGCTCTATCAAAATCTGATCAATCTGAACATAGGCTTCCTCAAGGGCTTTTACTTTTTCTCCCATATAGAAATCTTCCAAGAAGCAGCTATTGATCGCTATGATTGCGGCTATAACCAGCGCTATCATTCCGGCAAACACCAATGTAAACCGGAAACGAATCGAATGTTTCATTAATTTACCTCAAATTTATATCCCATACCCCACACCGTCTTAATGTAATCGCCTTTTCCGCCTAATTTACTTCTGAGTTTCTTTACATGAGTATCAATGGTGCGGGCATCTCCAAAATAGTCATAATTCCAAACATGGTTCAAAATATTTTCTCTGGAAAGGGCCATACCCTGATTATCAATAAAGTAGTTTAGCAGTTCAAATTCTTTATAGCTCAAATCGATTGGACTGCCGTCAATCCAGACTTGTCTGGCTGCCTTATCAATCGTGATCCCACCCACAGAAACGGCTTCCGTTGCTGAAGCATTTGTCCTTCTCAGGATTGCTTCTACCCTGGCCGTCAGAATCTTCGGGCTGAATGGCTTTGAGACGTATTCATCTACCCCCAACTCAAAGCCCTGGAGTTCATCTCTCTCTTCTCCCCTGGCAGTCAGCATGATGATCGGGACCTTTGAATACTGGCGAATCATCTTGCACACTTCCCATCCATCCATTTTGGGCATCATCACATCCAGGATGATCAGGGCAATGTCTTTTTGGGCAAAAAAGATATCCACCGCCTGTTCACCATTTTCTGCTTCCACAACCCGAAATCCCTTTATTGTCAGAAAGTCCCGCACCAGTTTCCTCATCCGGGCCTCATCGTCTACTACTAAAATTTTAAGTGCTTCCATAGCATCCTTCCTTTCTAATCTGTTTGCCAAAATCGACGCGCCTAGCCGCCGTCCGGTCTATTATCTTTAATTGTAGCAGATTACTTTTTTATTTTCTATAAGTTCACAGAGATTTCACAAGAGCGGAAAGGAAAGATAGGTAATGTAATCGCAATAAATAAAAACGGCTGCGTCTGGCTAACAAATCATATTAGCCAAACGCAGCCTTATTCTTGAGTCCTATTATCTTAATTCTGTGGTGGGGATGGTATCCATATCATCAAATGCCTGATTTTCGCCGCCCATAGCCCAGATAAAGGTATAGTTGCTGGTGCCTGCGCCGGCATGAATACTCCAGGAGGGGCTGATAACAGCCTGCTCGTTCTGCATAACGATATGTCTTGTCTCGTTTCCTTCGCCCATCATGTGGAACACTACATTGTTCTCCGGAATCTCGAAATACATATAAACTTCCATTCTTCTCTCATGAGTATGAGCTGGCATGGTGTTCCATACGCTGCCTGGCTCCAGAACAGTCATGCCCATAGATAACTGGCAGGTTTCCAGAACGTCAGGATGAATGAACTGGTTGATCACACGCTTGTTAGAAGTTTCCATAGCCCCTAACGGCTTCTTTGCAGCCTTCTCAATAGGAATAAAAGTCGTTTTGCATGCCTTATGAGCAGGTGCACTTACCATGTAGAATTTAGCTGGTTTTTCAGCATCGTCGCTGGAGAACAGAACTTCTTTGGTTCCCTTTGTAATATACAGGCAATCTTTGTATCCCATCTTATACTCAACGCCGTCAGCCTTAATTACACCCGGGCCGCCGATATTAAAGATACCAATTTCACGTCTCTCCAGAAAATACTCAGTACCGAAATTTTTCCAAATATCAATGCCCTTATCAATTGATACCGTCTCAGTAGTCGGCATACAGCCCAATGTTACCATACGGTCAACATGAGAATATACTGCTACCACTTCATTGGCAACATACAAATTCTCAATTAAAAATTCTTTTCTGGTCTCTTCTGTGGTGTAGCGCTTAAAGTCTCTCTGGTTTGCAGAATAGCGGATATCCATTTTTGCTCCTCCTTTAGATTGAAAATACGATTCGCAGAAAGTTTGAATACAAACTTTCTCTCTTGTATACAATCTTACCACACTCTGTCTAAAAAAACAACCTCTAACTAGGTTCTACAAAAAATTTTCTCTATCTGGCCAGCCATGCAGAATCATTTGACGGCCAACTTTTTTTGTATAAACAATTTTTTTGAAGCTGCCTGCCAAACGTATTGACTTAGTTGTGCCTAACCGTGTACAATAAGCGGTAGACCGAAAGCTATTTCAGATATTATAAAACACGGAGGTAAATATTATGAAAAAATCACTATCAATGGCTTTAGTCCTGTCTTTAACGGCTGCGCTCCTGTCCGGATGTGGCAGTCCTTCTGCTGAGACCACTGCCGCAGAAACTACAGCGGCCACAGAGAGCCAGCCCTCTCAGGAAGCTGAAACAACGGCTGCAGAGTCCGAAGCTTCCCCCACGACAGATGCAGAGACCGCCGGCAGCGAAAGCGAGTCTGTAGAAGTCATGGCCCTGAAAGGCCCTACTGCTATGGGGATGGTGAAGTTTATGGATGACGCCGAAGCAGGCAATATTACGGACTACGATTTTCAATTTTCCATCGCTGCATCCGCCGATGAGGTTACCCCGAAGCTGGTGCAGGGCTCCGCAGATATCGCTGCTGTCCCCGCAAATTTAGCATCTGTCCTCTTCAACAATACAGAGGGCGGCGTAGAAGTGCTTGCCATCAATACCCTGGGCGTATTATATATTGTAGAAAACGGTGATACCGTCCAGTCCGTGGAAGATCTTCGCGGTAAGACAATCTACGCCAGCGGAAAAGGTTCAACCCCGGAATATGCTTTAAATTACGTGTTAAGCCAAAATGGCATTGATCCCGCTTCGGACGTTACCATTGAATGGAAAAGTGAGCATTCCGAATGCCTGGCTGCTCTGACTTCCTCAGAGAACGCTATCGCTATGCTGCCCCAGCCTTTCGTAACTACCGCACAGGCCAAAGTAAATACCATCCGCACTGCTTTGGATCTCACAGAAGAATGGGATAAGCTGCAGGCTGACGCCCAGTCCCCCTCTGCTCTCCTGACCGGTGTAGTCGTCGCCCGGACGGAGTTTGTCGAAGAAAATCCCGAAGCCGTCCAGACATTCCTGGAGAATTACCAGGCTTCTGTAGAATACGTAAATTCCAATATAGCGGAAAGCGCACAGCTCGTAGGCAAATACGATATTGTGACCGCTGAAGTAGCAGAAAAAGCAATTCCGGAATGTAACATCACCTATATTGACGGGGAAGAAATGAAGGAGAAGCTTTCCGGTTATCTGAATGTCCTGTTTGAACAGAACCCGGCTTCTGTCGGCGGCGCTCTTCCTACTGATGAATTCTACTACATCCAGTAAAGCGAAAAATCGCGTCAGAGTACAACCCTGGGCCGTAATATTTTGGCTGGCAGTCTGGCAGGCTGCCAGCATGGCCCTGGATCAGGAAATTCTTCTGGTTTCTCCCATCTCCGTTATTGTCAGACTCTTCTCTCTGATGACAACGCTTCCCTTCTGGGAGTCCATATGGTTTTCATTTATCAGGATCTGCTCCGGTTTTCTGGCTGCTGTCATCGCCGGTACTCTTCTTGCAGCCCTGTCTGTCCGTTTCCGGCGGATCAGTGAACTTCTGGCGCCCCTGATGCTTGCCGTCAAGGCGATTCCTGTGGCTTCCTTTATCATTTTAGTCCTGATTTGGATACCGTCGCGCAATCTTTCCGTTTTTATCTCTTTCTTAATGGTCCTGCCGGTGATCTACACCAACGTCCTGGATGGAATCCGCTCTGCCAATGCGGATCTTCTTGAGATGGCCCGGGTGTTCTCGATCCCGGTCTGGCGAAAAATTCGGTACATTTATATCTTTCAGGTTTTTCCTTTTTTCCGCTCCGCCTGTACCATCTCCCTGGGTCTTTGCTGGAAATCCGGCATTGCAGCAGAGGTTATCGGGATACCTGATGGCTCTATTGGTGAAAACCTGTATCAGGCCAAAATCTATTTAAATACTCCGGATCTGTTTGCCTGGACTCTGGTCATTGTGTTGATCAGTCTAGGATTTGAAAAGCTGTTTCTGTTTCTCCTGGATCTTGGTTGCAGCCGATTAGAAAGGATGTGATTCCATGGACGTTTCCATCTCTCTGACTAATGTTTCAAAATCTTTCGGGAACAATCAGGTATTGAAAAATTTTACGGCCACTTTCCCTAAGGGAAAAGTGACCGCTATCATGGCCCCGTCAGGTGGCGGAAAAACTACTCTTCTCCGGATTCTCATGGGATTGGAGCAGGCTGATTCCGGAACAATCTCCGGAATGGAGGGACTTCGCCTCAGTGCTGTATTTCAGGAGGATCGACTTTGCAGCAATTTATCTCCCTCTGCCAATATTCGTCTCACCTCCCCAGAAATATCAAAGAGTGAAGCCGCGGCGGCCCTGAACGCTGTAGGTCTGGACGGCTGCAGCCATCAGCCTGTCAGGGAACTCTCAGGAGGTATGCGTCGGCGGGTAGCAATTCTGCGGGCTCTGATGGCAGATTATGACATTCTCTTTCTCGACGAGCCCTTTAAGGGGCTGGATGAGACAACCAAAGAGCTGGTTATC
The DNA here is from genome assembly GCA_904395885.1 of uncultured Lachnospiraceae bacterium. GTDB lineage: Bacteria > Bacillota > Clostridia > Lachnospirales > Lachnospiraceae > UMGS1370. The sequence goes on along the minus strand of CAJFOF010000026.1, from coordinate 12,043 downwards.
CGGGACACCAAACTGCGGTGTGCAAATAAAACAGTTCTTCTGGTCACTCATGACGAGGATGAGGCCGTGGCTATGGATGCCTGCCAGATTTTAGGACTTTAAATTCGCACTGTTCTTATAGTCAAATGGGTTCTGCCCAAAATTTTTTTTAAATACAGTGGAAAAGTAGCTCAGATTTGAATATCCTACTTTCTCTGCAATCTCATATACTTTCAAATTTGTCGTTTCCAGTAAATGCAGCGCGTGCTTCAGGCGGAGATTGTTGAGATAGACAACAAATTTGACGCCCGTCTCTTCTCTGAAGAGGCGGCTCAGATATTCTGCACTCAGCCCCACATGGGCCGCGACATCTGCCAGAGTCAGGCTTTCCGGGTAATGCTGCTCCATAAAGTAAATGGCATTGCGAACAGATGCTGAATACTCCGAGTTTTCCATTCCATGTTTCCCGCTGGACTGAAATCCACTCTCCATGACCTGATCCAATTGATCCAGAGAAACCGCATTCTGTATCTGACACCCAAGTTCCCTGAGCTCCTCTTCCACCTGATTCACATCATCCTTCGTCGTATGATAAAGAGAAGTCAAAAAAAACAAATAAAGCTTTTTAATATAGTCAATATCTGCCGTCTTTTCTTCTCTCACCTCTCTCATCATTGCATCTCTGATCTCAATGGCTTTACCGAACTGCTGGTTGATCAGCTCCCTGCTGAATCGAATCTTATAAATTTCCCCGTTTTCTGTACGCCGTTTTTCTACTGATTCTGTGCTGAAAAGAGTTCTCGTAGGATAGTAAAAACCCATCTGAGCCCGGTCATACGCCTGTCTCATCGCCTGGCCCAATCTGGCCAGATCCGAATAAATATCACTGCAGCCGATCCTGCATTTTCCCTGAGACAGAATCGTTCTGCAACATTGTTCCATAAGATCCTGTTTCTTCGCTGTGCTGGGGCCTGTACTGGCCAGAATATTTCCTATGATCATCATATGGTTCATATCCAGCGGTACTTTTATAGCATGCGTCAAAAAGCCTTTGTCTGGTATTTTAAACCTGGAAAAATCATCTTCTCTAGTCATGATATCAATGGCAGCATACTCGCCTCGTCTAATAGGAATCCCATATTCATTTAACACTTTCTCAGTCACTGCCCCCGCACTTTGGCTCAGAACCAGAGAGCGCAGATATCTATTGCGATATGAAAGTTCCTCAAAGGTCTTTTCTATGTTTTCCTGCGAGTCTGCCCCTATCTCGTCCCTTATTTTATCCAAAATCTTTTTCAGCCCATCCTCTGTGATCTCAGTTTTTAGAATATACTCAGATGCACCAAATTTCATAGCCTTTCTCGCATACTCAAAGTCTTCGTGGCTGGTGAGGATAACTGAGGCTATCGCAGGATTGATATTTCGGATCATCTTCAACATCTCAAGTCCATCCATAACAGGCATCCGAATATCTGAAATAATAATATCCGGCAGAGTTCTGCGAAACAATGAATATCCCTCCGCCCCGTTAGCTGCAGTTCCTGACACCTGATACCCTTCCATTTTTCCTATGCAAAATTCCAACCACTGCCGAATTGGTACTTCGTCATCTACAATCATTACACGAACCATCTGTTTTCCTCCCAGTTTATCTTCTACTAGCCGCTCAATCAATAAGGGGGAGTGTCAAGATAATCTTTGTTCCCTGCCACGAAACGCTTTCAATTTTCATGCCGTAATTTTCTCCAAAATTTAGCTGAATTCTTTCCTTGACATTCAAAATTCCTACATGAGTCTTTGCTCCGGCGATTTTTCCCTCGTTAATCTTTTCCACCATCTCTTGTGATATCCCTATACCGTTATCTTCTACTGTAATTACCAAATCGCCTTTCTTCTGACAGGCTGTAATGATAATCAGCCCGTCTTCCTTCCGAAATTCTACACCATGAAAAATGGCATTTTCCAGCAAGGGCTGAATCAAAAGTTTCGGCAGCTTTTTCTCTCTCACCTCTTCATCGCACTGAAATATTACCTGAAACTTATCATCATAGCGGAACTTCTGAATCTCCACGTACTGTTCCAACCCATACATTTCCTGCTGTACTGTAGCAAACTCATTGGGATTTGACAATGTGCTACGTAGAAGTTGGATAAAGGATGTTATCATTCTGGAAGCCTCATCATTTTTTTCCATATCTACCATACATTTAATTGAGAACAATGTATTATACATAAAATGCGGATTGATCTGAGCTTGAAGAAAACTCAGTTCCATTTTTCGTTTCTGCTGTTCCTTCTGCCTGATTCCATCCAACAGTTCCCTAATCCTTCCGAGCATAAGATTGAGCCGATTTTTCAAAACATTAATTTCCACATATCCTTCCACCTGGCACTCCTTATCCAGATTTCCCTCCTCCACAGAAAGCATAAAGTCGCATAATTTTGATATGGGTTTTGTCACTCTGTTCGAGAAAAAGCAGACATACAAAGAAGCCGCTCCGATTGCCAAAAATGCCACCATAGCAATGCTGAACCGGACTCTTCGGATCGGCTCTGTCAAAATCCTCAAAGGTATTTCCTCCAGAACTGTAAAGTCAGAAGTTTCCTCTTTATACCTGGTAAAGAGGATATCTTCATTGTGCATCTTGGTAAAAGTATAACTTCTGTCTCCAAACAGTTTGTCCAGATTCTTCATGTTAAAAAAATTAAAACCGTTGAGATTCTCACTACTGCTGGAAATAATCGTTCCTTCTTTGTCCACGATATAAATCGTATTCTGCTTATCCCGGATAACCGACTGATACATAGACCGTATCTTTTTTTCCTCAACGTTAAGCATCAGATAGGCCAGCGGCAGTCCATCTTCCCCCTGTATCACACGGGCAACTGAAAAGTATTCTTTGCCGTCTGCTTTGTCTTCGTAGTTTGCAATGTCGACCATATCCCCTTTGGCCTCCAAAATCTTTTTGTACCAGATTTTGGTTTTCGGACTCATATAGTCGTAGCTCTCTGCAACCTCCTTGGAGCTGTATCCCCCTCCATTTTCGAAAGCCAAAACAACATCAAATTCTATGTTTTCTGTATAAAAAGAATTTTTAAACTGGCGAGTCAGACGCTCCATGCAGGAATTCACCTGTTCTCTGCTTGCTGCTGTATCACTACTGTTTAATTCTTCCAGGTACTGTCTTAATGTATAATCATTCTGATATAAATTGGATACGGTATAGACATTTGATTTTACCTGTCTGACTCGCTCCCCAACCTGCCTCAAAACATCCAGACGGTTATTTCCAATTTCTGAAATCAATGTAGTTTTAAATGTCCGATACCCAATCATAGAAACTGCCAAAGTCAAAAAAATCCCCAAAGCCAAAAATGCTATGATCAACTGACATTTCATGCTGAAGGCGGCCTTTTTTCTTAGCCTTTTTCTCATACTGAACCTCCCCTCTATCCCTTTCTAGTTATACCATACTCCTTCCCCCAGTGGAACCTTTTTCCGGAATATCATCCTGTGAAAAAAAGACGGAGCAGCCGTGCCTCTCCGTCTTTTTTATACTTTCATTCCACTATTTTTCTGTCAGAGCATCAGTATTTTCCGACCCGGAGTGGAAGAGTGTCCTCTGTTTCGATGATCCGATCCATCAGTTTTTTTATCATGTATTCTTTTACATCCTTATAGTCCTCACTGTTCCACAGATTTACAAATTCATCAGGATCCTGATTGCGATCATATAACTCGCCGTAATCTTCCCCCGCATAATATGTCAATTTATAATCTTTCCCAGTGATGGTCTTGACACTGAGTCCCCAATCATAACAGTTAAACTCTGTCATAGCATACTGCTTGCCTGCGCCTTTATCTCCTCTCAAAATAGGAACCATGGATGTCCCTTGGACACCGTATGGCGGGCGTACGCCTGCCAGTTCCAGGAGAGTAGGCATGATGTCTACATGCTCTGTCACCTGGCTGTAGCGCGACCCCTGAGGGATCACACCAGGCCAACTCATGATCATCGGAGCTTTGATAATGCAGTCGTAGTGGAAGGGGCCTTTAAACAAAAGTCCATGATCCCCCAGCAGTTCCCCGTGGTCATTGGTAAACATAATTAATGTATCGTTTACAATTCCTTTGGCAGCAAGGGCATCCAGAATTCTTCCGATATTGTCATCTATCAGGCTGATCATCCCATAATACGCTGCTTTTATCTGCCCCCACTGGTAAAGCGTAAGGTTTCTGTAGTCGTATTTTTCATTGGAAAATCCATGAGCTGTTCGCGCCTTCCGGAAATGGGGCGGCTTGTCTTCCAGCTCTCCCTCCTGAGCCGTTGGCGCTGCCAATGCGTCCGGATCATACATGCTGGCATATGGTTCGGGCGGATCGAAAGGATGGTGCGGATCTACAAATGAACAGAAAGCAAAAAACGGTTTCTCAGAGTTGGATTCCTTTATTATATCAATCATCCTGTCGGCAATCCAGTGTGACTGATGGTATTCCGGAGAAATTTTGCTCTCGTAGACCTGCGGCGGGCCACTTACATCTTTTTCTGCTGCTGACGCTCTGTCCTCCTTCATTTTTCGTTCACCCTGCATTTTTACTTCCTCATAATTTTCAGGGCTTTCCGCTTTCAGCCAGTTCAGATACTCTCCTGTTTTACAGTCGCAGGTAGTATGGATAATGTCAAATCCATAGCAATCCTCCGGCCAATCATCCTGTTCATCTTCTTTCGGTACAAACTGGGTGGTAATATGCATCTTCCCGATGGCAGCCGTCAGGTAGCCGTTCTCCCTCAGGACCTCCGGAAAGGTAATCTCTGAATCTCTGAGAGGGATTCCATTGTCGCGGGTTCCGTGGTTTTTCGGATAACGCCCGGTCAGCACTGTACATCTGGATGGAGAACACACCGGATTCTGCACAAAGTGATTGTCAAAGGTACTGCCATTCAGTGCGATTCGGTCAATATTGGGAGTGTGAATTTGGTTGTTTCCATAGCATCCCAGAGCATCGTAGCGGAGCTGATCACACATAAACAAAATAATATTCGGTCTTTTCTGTGCCATACCAAACCTCCTACCACCATTTGATCAGATCTGTCACATAGTTGCGGATTTCTACAAACTCTTTAGAAGTAACATCTCTTGGCCTGGGAAGCGGATTAAGCAGTTCTTTTTTTATCTTCGTCGGCTTATTGGTTAACACCAGAATCCTTTCGCTCAGATATACTGCCTCTTCAATATTATGGGTGATAAAAATAACAGTTGTCCCGGTCTTTTCCCATAGCTTTAACAATTCATCCTCCAGGCGGAAGCGAAGCGAAATGTCAAGCTGCCCATAAGGTTCATCCATAAGGAGTAACTCCGGCTGCACGGCAAAAGCCCTGGCAATCACCACTCTCTGCAGCATACTTGCGGAAAGCTGATCTGGATAATAGTTGCGGAATTCTTCCAGACCTACCATAGCAATTACTTCATCCGCTCTCTTTTGTACCTCGTCCTCTGGTATCTTCTTAATTCGAAGGCCGTACTTGATATTCTCCTCCACTTTCAACCAAGGGAATGTGGAATATTCCTGTAGAATATACGCGATATTATGCTTTTTTAGATTTACCGGCTCCCCATTAATCAGAATCTCCCCCGCTGTCAGATCGTACAATTTGGTCAGGCTGTTTAAAAATGTAGTCTTTCCGCAGCCTGTAGGGCCTACAATACAGAGGAATTCGCCTTGCTTTACATTGAAGGAAATATCATCCAGAACCAACAGGTCGCCAAATTTTTTCGTCAGGTTTGTCACCTGAACCTTTATTTTATCTTCACTCATGGCTGTCTCCTTCCTACTATAAAGTCTCTTCTGTATTGTCCAGAATCGTTTTTCTCAGCTTTAGGAACTCAGGATCCACATAGCTTCTGGGTCTCGGCAGATCCACAATGTACTCTTCCTTAATGGAAGTCGGGCAATTGGTCAGCAGGATAATGCGGTCAGCCAGGTAAATGGCTTCCTCTATATTGTTGGTAACAAACACAACTGTTCGCTTTTCTTTCTGCCAGATTTTTTCTAGCTCCTCCTCCATCATGTAGCGAGTCTGGGCATCCAGATGTCCGAACGGCTCATCCATCAGCATAACTTTCGGATCGTTGCAGTATGCCCGCGCGATTCCAACACGCTGCCTCATTCCTCCTGAAAGCTGATTGGGATAACTCTTCTCAAATCCTTCCAATCCTACCAAATTGATAAAATACTGTGCCCTTTCTCTTCGCGTCTTTTTATCAATCCCCCTGGACTTTGGTCCAAACTCCACATTTCCCATGACTGTGCAGAATGGGAACAAGGCTGTGGTCTGATACACAACCCCCCGGTCTGCCCCAGGTCCTTCCACTTTTTTCCCGTCCACAGTCACAGTGCCCTCGCTGGCTGGCTCCAGGCCAGCAATCAGGTTAATCATTGTAGTTTTCCCGCACTGCCCTGGTCCAAACAAGACAACAAATTCATTTTCTTTAACATCTAAGCTTACATCATTTACTACTTCTTTCACACGTCCAGCAGATTCAAACCGTTTACTGACATGATCCAGGGAAATAATGGGATTATCTATACGTCCATTCTGTTCCATGAACACAATCTCCTTTCCGCCATTCTCATAATCGTTGCCAACAGCAATCCTACAACGCCGATTACTACCATGCCGACTAATACCAGAGGAATATTCGTTGTATCACTTCCGCGGAGAATAATCCACCCACAGCCCTCCTGTGCGCCTATCATCTCTGCAGCTAAAACTGCCATCCACGCTGTAGACAGTGCAACCTGCATTCCGGCAAAAATCTGAGGTAGGCTGGAAGGAAGTACAACTCTTAGGAAAATATCTCTGTCACTGGTTCCCAGCATTTTCGCACAGCCAATCAGAGTCGGATCTACTCTCTGTGCCCCTGTGTATGCATTTAACGTGACATTTGTAAAAGAACCGATAAAAATAATAGCATATTTAGGAAGCTCACCGACGCCAAACCACAGAATTACCAGTGGAATCCACGCGATCGGAGGAATCGGCCGGATCAACTCAAAGATAGGCTTTATAATAGCTTCCGCGTACCGCGAGGTTCCCATGGCAATCCCAACAATGATTCCCAGAACAGTTGCCACTACATATCCAATCAAAACGCGCCGGATACTGTAATAAAGATGGCCGTAAAGCGTAAATCGTCCGATAGGTTCAAAAAAGGAATCCACCAGCAGTTTCAATACTTCGATAGGTCCTGGGGTCGTTTCCCCGGCAGCAGTAAATGTAGTGATAAAGGCCCATGCCAGAAAGAAGGTTGCAATCGCCAGGATGGCGTAGACTGTCTTTTCTGCTTTTTCACCTGCGAAATGTTTTTTCATCCTTTCTTTCCTCCCTTCACCATCTTAGATTCCAGTTTGCCCAGTCCTGCTGAAAAAACTGTCCCAATAAAACCAATTGTCAACATACCGACAATGATCAGGTCAGCTCTGGCCAGAGAACGGTTTAGCTGAATCATATAGCCCAGGCCCTTATTAGCTGCCAGCATTTCAGCCGCGCACAAAGTTGTCCAGGCCGCCTGCAGGGAAATTCTCAATCCTGTAAAAATCAAAGGCATCGCTGTGGGGATGGCCACAGTAAAAAGCATTTTTGTCCTGGAAGCGCCGAATGTCTGTGCCACCCACAAATGTACTGGTTTTGTCTGTTTGATTCCTGCATACGAATTGATCACACAAGGAATAAAAGCAGACACAAAGATAATGGCTGCCTTAGCTCCCAGACCGATGCCGAACCATAAAATCATCAAAGGAATCCAGGCAATAGTCGGGACAGGACGCACCAGGTCGAACAGAGGGGTGACAAATAGATCGATCCTTCTAAACCATGCCATGCAGATTCCCAATGGAATCCCGATCACTGCACCCAGGAAATACCCGCTCAGTGCTACTTTCAAGCTGGCTACAATATGCTGGAACAAAGTTCCTCCATCAGGAGCCTTATTTCCCAACTTGTAGATAAATGCTTCCAATACCTGTACCGGGCTTGGAAGACAGTAATCTGGCATTAAATGCATCACTGCCGTCGCAATATACCAGACTACAAAAAATATACATAAGGAGCAAACGGAAATCAGTGCAAACTTTCTTTTATCCCTTTGCTTTTTCTTCTCTAATTCTGTCACTCTCCATGACCACCTTTCTATTTAGGCCTGCCGATAAATGCGGCAGAAAAAAAGGGTGCCATTTTCGGCACCCTTACGAGACGTTTTTTCTTCTCTTAAAATCCAAGTGCCTCTTTCACAATGGTATCATCAATGTGCTTAGCGACCTCTGGGAATTTAGATTCATCCAGCAGTTCCTGAGATACCCAGAATTCTGCCGTTACCTGAACAGAATCGCCAATCGTAATCGTCTTTGCCTCATCAGAAGTTACAAACGGCCGTGTCTCAATCTCAGTCTGGCATGCTTCCAGCGAAGATTCAGAGCCATTTTCTGTATACCAATCTAAAAGAAGCTGAGCGGCCATATCCGGATCTGCCTGAAGGGCATCCGTTGCCTGGAAAAATCCTTTAACATAATTGACCAGTACATCTCTGCGTTCCTGGAACGCCTTATTGCTAACAATAATTGAGTCAAACTGAGGAACCTCCAAGTTGCTCAGAGAAGAAGTTACAACCATTCCCTCTTCCTCAGCAGCATATGAAGTCGGCGGATTCAGTGCAGCCACATCGCAGTTTCCGGTCATCAGTGCCTGGTAAGCAGACGGGAAATCCATATGTACGATCTCTACATCCTCTGTAGTCAGACCAAACTTCTCCAGCCATTTGATTACATTCAAGTGAGAAATCGTCCCTGTATTGGTAGCGATAATCGCTCCTTTCAGAGTTTCCGCGTCCCCATATACATCCGGATAGGAAGGATTTGCGCCTTTAACCTGGGCGATGGGGTTGTCCGGTTGGGTCAGTGTATAGAGTCCACCCTCAGAATGGCCAATGTCGGCAATACAGTAAGCTCCATAAATTGCCAGCGAGTTAACAGCAGCCGCACTTAACGTTCCTACTTCCCATTGGTCGGCCGCCAAAGCCTCATTCATGGTGCCTCCGTTTGCAAAGTAGACCGGCTCAATTTTAAATCCATTCTGTACATCCAGTCCCTCATTCATCATGTAAACAATCGGAATGCTGTTGAGAAATGGCATAACTGCCACTTTTAACACCGGCAAGTCTTCTGTCGCCCCATTATCTGCAGCCTCTGATTCTCCGCCGGTATTTTCTGATGCTGCTGAAGCAGGAGCTGCAGTCGTCTCATCCGCAGGAGTGGGAGCACATCCCGCCAAAGCAGATACTGTCATTGCTGCGGCCGCTAAAATACTGACTATTTTCTTTCTCATGAAATCCTCCCTTTCTACCGTTAATAACGGCTCTCACGTATTTTTGATAATGCTATTTTACTTTTATTTCTTTGTTGTGTATATTTGAATTCTTATTGTTTTTATTATATTTTTGATATCTTAAAAAAAGTTTTTTATTTTTTTGACATTTCTTTCATTTTTTTGTTTTTTTCCAAAAGAAAAGGATGCTGCTCTCTGCAACATCCTTTTCTCCCTGCAGGCAATCCCCTGCACACCAGCTTATTTTTACTCTTCACAATTTTCCTGTTTTGCTATCTCGATTCCCAGCTCTTCCAACTGTTTCGGGTCTACCGGTGTCGGCGCCTCTGTCATCAGGCAGGAGGCATCCTTTACCTTAGGGAACGCGATTACATCGCGGATAGAATCGGCCCCTACCATCAACATGATCATGCGGTCAAAACCGTAAGCCAGACCAGCGTGGGGCGGAACACCGTATTTGAAAGCTTCCAGAAGAAAACCGAACTGATCGTTTGCCCGCTCAGGTGTAAAGCCCAGTACTTCAAACATTTTTGACTGGATGTCTGCCTGATGGATACGGACAGAGCCGCCTCCCATCTCCGTTCCGTTCAGGACAATGTCATAGGCCTTTGCACGAACAGCACCCGGATCCGTATCCAGCAGCGGCAGATCCTCATCCATAGGCATGGTAAATGGATGGTGCATGGCAACGTAGCGATCTTCCTCCTCAGAGTATTCCAGGAGAGGGAACTCTGTAATCCAGACAAACTGGAAATCATCTTTTCTCAGAAGGCCCTGCTGTCTTGCCAGCTCCAATCTGAGGTTTCCAAGCACATCAAACACTACTTTATCTTTATCAGCGGCAAAAAGCAGAAGATCTCCCGGCTTTCCGTTCATAGCCTGGCAGAGAGCATTCAGCTCTTCCTCTGTCATAAACTTAGCAAAGGAGCACTTAAAGCTGCCATCCTCCTGGATCGCCAGGTATGCCAGACCTTTCGCGCCGTAGCCTTTGGCGAATTCTACCAGCGCATCAATCTTCTTTCTTGGCATGGCTCCCTGTCCCTCCGCGTTGATTCCGCGAACGGAGCCGCCGTTTTCAATAGCTGAAGTAAATACACCGAAGCCACAGCCTCTGACCAGCTCGGTTACATTTTTCAGCTCCATTCCGAAACGCAGATCCGGCTTGTCAGAGCCATAACGGTCCATAGCCTCTCTCCAGGTCATTCTGCGGATCGGAAGCTGCAGCTCATAGCCACAGACCTCTCTAAACAGCTTCTGAAGCAGCTTTTCGTTGACAGCGATCACATCGTCCACGTCTGCAAATGACATCTCCATATCGATCTGGGTAAATTCCGGCTGCCGGTCTGCCCTCAGATCCTCATCCCGGTAGCAGCGGGCCAACTGGAAATAACGGTCATAACCGGAACACATCAAAAGCTGCTTAAACAACTGAGGAGACTGGGGCAAAGCATAGAAGGACCCTGGATGGACACGGCTGGGAACCAGATAATCTCTGGCGCCTTCCGGCGTGCTCTTGATCAGTGTAGGGGTCTCGATCTCCAAAAAGCCTTCTTCAGCCAGAATCGCTCTGGTCATAGTGGCCACCTTGCTGCGTAAAATCAGATTTCTCTGGATATCCGGTCTTCTCAGATCCAGGAACCGATATTTCAGGCGCAGCTCTTCCTTGGTCTTGCTGTTTTCCTCAATTGGGAAGGGCGGAACCTCGGATTCTGACAAAATTCTCATCTGCTTTGCACGGATCTCGATAGCTCCGGTAGCCAGATTCTCATTGACTGCCCCTGAACGAGCCTCAACCTTTCCGACAACCGCGATGACAAATTCACTTCTCAGCTTCTCTGCTTTGGCAAAGACTTCTTCTCCGCAGTCCTTCTCTTCAAAAATCAACTGAAGAATCCCGGAGCGGTCCCTCAGATCTACGAATATGATTCCGCCTTTATTTCTGCTTTTCTGCACCCATCCCATAACCGTCACTTCACTGCCGATATCTCCTGCAGTAACCTCGGTACAGCGGTGGGTTCTCTTTAAGCCTAACATTGCTTCTGCCATGGCAAACTCTCCTTCTGTTTTCTCTATTTTTACATCATTCCAGCCGGCGCCCTCCTGACGGAGGCAGTCGAAAGATTTATCACTTTTTCAGTGCTTCTCTGTAAAACTCTTTAAATTCCGTATAACCTTCTTTTGCAAGCTGCTCTTTCTGGAATTTTTTATTCTTATTCATCTGAACCACCAGGATTCTTTCCCCGCCTTTTCGGGCCTCCATTGCTTCCTTCAGAACTGCAGCCAATGCCTCCTGGCTCAGTCCCTTCTCATACAGGTAAACCTGTTTTTTCTCGCTTCCGGGCACAGTGAAACCGGCATCCATCAGCATCCCCACAATCCTCTCAAATCCGATGGAAAAACCGCAGGCTGGAGTGTCCATGCCTGTAAACTTCCCGATCATCTTGTCATATCGGCCTCCTCCGGCTACGGAATAGCCCAGGCCTTCTACTGCCACTTCAAAGATCGTTCCCGTATAATATCCCATTCCCCTTACCAGGTTGGGGTCAAATACCAGGCGGCAGTCGGCATCTGCAGCCATCGCTCCCTGAACCGTATCCATAATATAGGCCAGGTTTTCTGCCACACCGTCAGGCAAGACGCCCTTCAGTGTCTCTCCCAGGCGGCGAACACCGTCGGAGCCT
>CAJFOF010000025.1 GCA_904395885.1 uncultured Lachnospiraceae bacterium | reverse complement strand
GTCCGGTTCGTTGCTGCCCTCTTCAGCGACAGCTTATTTATTATATCTCATCTATCGCTTTTTGTCAACAACTTTTTTCATCTTTTTTAAAATCTTTTTTAAGATTTCCACCGGCTTACCGGTGGAGCTTAACTATAACACGGATTCCGTTTATTGTCAATAGAATTTTTCTATTTTTCAAAACAATTTTTCCATCTACAATATATGCTTTATTTTTCTTGGTTTTTCTATATTTTGTGGTTTTTGTTTTTAGTAGCTTCCAGAATATTGTTTTAGTTGTATTAATTATCGTGATAATTTTGCAAATTATAAAAGGGGATGTCGCGCGACGAGTTTTTACACTGCAATTCGATCACGCGACATCCCCGGTACTCCATAAAATGTTACTATTATATGTTTAAAAAATTCCTCTCACAATCCCAAGGACAAATACACCCAGAAGGTTGTTATGGTAGAGAGCATACAGCCAACTGCAATCTTCTATCTGCTGCATAATCAAACCGCCAATGTCGGTACCCGAAAATACAGCGAGAACCAGGCACGCCACCCAAAAATAGAGAAGCCCCAAAATTCCGCCTAATGCCGCACCTGCTAACTGGTTGATTCCATGCAGCACAGGAAGTTTTGCAATTAAGTCCAGCCATCTTACGGCTATTTGTATCATAATAAATACTATGGCAAATAAAATAATGAAAGCAGCTCCCTGTATAATTGTATCAGACAAATAGTCCCCAATATAACTTGCCAGAGCCTCTATGCCAAAAAGCTGATATATCTCTCCATCGCTGTTGCTGATCAGCTCTCTTTTTATGCTTTCCGGAAGATTCAGCTCTCCAATTATCTGATCCTCTGCCATCGTCCCATCTGCACAAAGTTCTTCATCCAGTCCGATAGCTTCTATAACACTCTCTTTGACGCTTTCGGAAATGGTTGTGTTCTCCTGAATGTAGTCTGTCACATAAGGCAATGCAAGTCTGACTATCACCAAAGTAATGATTAATGCTGTCAGCGAAACGGCCAGGCGAATAAAGCCCCGATAATGGCCATACAGTACCATACCCGCCAGATATAAGGCTACCAACACAGGAAGCCAGTTTTCTTGAAAAAATTCCATGTTACCTCTGTCCTAATATAAAGTGTTCTATTGCTGCCGCTACTCCGTCCTCGTCATTGGATAATGTAACATAATCTGCCGCCTCCTTCAGACTTTGTATCCCATTTTCCATGGCCACGCCGATTTCTGCCTCCTGAATCATGGACAGATCATTTTCTCCGTCCCCAAAAGCCATTGTCTGAGCTTTTTTCAGTCCCAGAATGGATGCCAGACGCAAAATACCGTTTCCCTTTGTGGCGTCCGGGTGATTTATCTCCAGATTAAAAGGCATAGAAGAGGTGACAAGTATCCCTGTAAATTCTTTCAATTGATCCCTTATCTGACTACGCAAATCAGGTTCTTTGAAAAATAAATTTATTTTTTCAACAGGACTCTGTTTTTCCTTTACGTATTCAATAATATTGGGTACCACGTCCCGGGTAACGAAGACCAGTTTTTGTATCTCTTCCGGTATTCCGAATTGGTTCATATGGTCAAAAAATTTCGATTCGGATATCCCTCTGCCGTTAATATACGGATCATACATTACAGGATAGGAATCAACGAAAGCCAGCAGCTCTGCCGCCTTCCGCCAATCCAGCATCCTTCTATCCAAAATTTTATTATTCGCCAAATCGGCAATAACCGCTCCATTTGTCGTGATTGCATAATGAACGCCCGGCAGTTGCTTAATGGATTCCGGAATACCGTCAACTGTCCGTCCCGTTGTCGGGACGATCTCAATTCCCTTCTCCGCACAAGCCTGCAGCGCCTCCACATTCCGTTCTGAAATCGTTTTTTTGCTGTTCAGCAATGTCCCGTCTAAATCCAGCGAAATTAATTTTATCTCTTCCATTTTTCTAACCTGTCATTCTTTTTTGCGCTGCAGCGCAGCATTATCCAATCCTTCCGATGGTAATCTGCAGCTTTAGATAAAATGCTCTTCCTTCAAGATCAGCAATCCATCTTTATCGTACTTGGATGAAAATACTCCTTTTATCATTTTTCCGAGGGAAGGCTTCTCAGCTTTATCGGCGGCCTCTTCAATCAAGGCTTCAGCGTTGGCTCTCGTCAGCGGAACATTCTCCTCTTCCATAATTTCAATCCGCTCATACAGTGCCAGCATACTCTTTCCGGTTATACTGCAGTCAATCTGGCTCGCATACTGGGTTGCATAATGTGCGAACTCATCTATGGTCATTTCTTCTTCTGGTTCAGCAGGCTCGTCGCTGTCCTCGTACTCAGGCTCTTCTGCATCCTCCTCTGCATAAACGTCGTCTTCCTCGTCTTCATAGGATTGGTCTTCCTGATAAGAGTCCTCATCCTCGTAAAGCTCCTCATCATCCGGCAAAATTTCTTCAGATTCTTCTTCAGCATAGGAGCCTTCTATCTCATCTGCTTCCGCCTCTGGCTCTTCTTCCTTTTCTTGATAAACCTCTTCTTCCCTCTGAAGCGGCTCCATATCCCGTTTCGGCCTTACCATCCTTACCGGGCGGGGATCCTGGATCTCCTGCTCGTCTTCTTCATCAGGCTGCTCATTATTGATACACTCAAAATGGGATGCCAGGGCCGGATGCTGTGTATAAAGTTCTTCCATTCTCTCAGGGCTGTCGATCAAAACCACAATGATGCCGGTCTCGTCGTACGCCATAAGCTGATTGAGTTCATCCAAGAGGCGATCATTCATATCTGCGGCCCCTTCAATGATCAGATCTTTTCCAGCCAGTTTATCTGCCAAATTCAAAAGCCCTTTGGAATTTAATTTTTCTCCTGCAATTTTTGCCACAGGATTTTTTGTTCCTAACTCCTGATGTATTTTCTTTAAAGAACTGATAGCCTCTTCCAGTCCCTCTTCCGGTGTTTCCGCCTCAATAATCAGGTGATTCCGATGAGTCATACGGTCCAACCGGCTTCTCTCAGGCTGTTCCCTCTCTTCCCTTCTATATGCTTCTCTCGCAGCCTGAAGATCACGAATGTTCCTGATCACTCTCGTTTTATCAGCGGGATCAGCGTTTTCCTCACCACTGTATGAATCCATAGACAGTTTCGACATCTCCTGGGCCAGATGTTCCTCAACCTCTGCTTCTTTTATCTGAACTCTAAGGTCTTCTTCCGGACGCATCCTGCCAGCAGAAGTAACCGGTACATCATTCCGATATACAGGTGCAGCCTGGCGGTATCCGTACTCCTCCGGTTCGCTGGCCGCCGCCGTCTCACCATAGGCCGGTTCCTCTTCCCACCTATCGTAGTTTCCGTAAGCAGATTCTTCCTGATCATACTCCGGTTCTTCCTGGCTGTAAACGGGCTCTTCCTGAGGGTAATCAGGCTGCTGTTCCTCTTCAACAGGGTCTGTCTCCATCACATATCGCCCCTCTTCTACGGCTTTCAGCTTCTCTTCATATTTATCTCTATTTTCAACCAGATCCATCTGATAGCGGGAGAGCGGTGCGTATTGAAGCTTTAATTCCATAGCCTTATCTACGTATTGTCCCAGCCCGAACATCAGCATGATTTTATCACAGGTCTGGACACACTCAGTTTCCCGGCCAGCCTCACTGTAAAGCTCTGCCAACTGGTACAGCCATTTTTCATCTAATTCCAGGCTGGTATAATTTTCCAGTGCATTGATCAACTGCTCTGTAGATGCATGCTTGGCTTTTAAAATCAGATAGCGCAGGATATACTGTCTGGAATCGTCCTCTGCCATGGAGCAGAACTCCCGGTAGTAGGCTTCCGCCTCCTGGATTTCTCCCTCTTTCAGCGCCAATTGAGTTAACTTGTACAGCAGCCTTTTTCCAATAGGGGCGCGTTCAAATGCGATTAAAAGAATTTCCTTTGCTTCGTGGTATTCGTGGTTCTTTTCATACACTGAAGATACCAAAGACAGCAGATTTGCGTTACGCACTCTTCTCCAGTCAATAGTATCAGCAATTTTCATCGCCGTTTCATAATCTCCCTTATTGACGAGCTTTTTTAACTGCTCCACTTTGATGTTAAACTCATATTTATCCATCTCTATGCATCTCCTAACGCTTTACTTTCTTCCGTTACAGTTCCACCCTGCCCTCTAATGCCCGGAGCAGAGTAACTTCATCGATATATTCCAGGTCGCCTCCCACCGGTACCCCGCTGGCGATACGGCTGACCTTGATTCCTGTCGGTTTAATCAATTTGCTGATATACATAGCCGTAGTCTCTCCCTCCAGGCTGGAATTTGTCGCGATAATCACTTCTTTTACATCCGCCTGTAACCGCTGCATTAATTCCTTCAGCTTTATATCATTAGGCCCGATTCCAAGCATCGGCGAAATGGCCCCATGGAGAACATGGTAGACCCCATCATACTTTCCGGTTTTTTCATAAGCTGCCAAATCTCTTGGGTTTTCCACCACCATTATAACTCTATGGTCCCGGTTTGGATTGCTGCAGATTGGGCAGCGCTCCTGGTCTGTCAGTGTATAACATTCTTTGCAATAGCGAATATTGTTCCTCGCCCCAGTCATTGCCTGCGCCAGACGATCCACCTGTTCTTTCGGCATATTAATAATATGGAAGGCCAGACGCTGGGCCGATTTGGCTCCAATTCCCGGAAGCTTAGACAGCTCTTCAATCAATTTTGTAATCTGACTGCTATAGTAATCCATCAGAAAGGAAATCCTCCGCCCAGACCGCCGATCCCACCAGTCAGCTTAGACATCGTCTCGGTTGAATCCGTTTCCATCTGCCTGAACGCTTCATTGGTCGCCGCCACGATCAAGTCCTCCAGCATTTCAATATCGTCCGGATCCACCACTTCTTCAGAAAGCTTCACTGCCGTCACTTCTTTTTTTCCTGATACCGTGACCGTAACAGCCCCGCCGCCGGCCGATGCTGTGTATTCTTTTTCCTCCAGAGCCTTTGCAGCCTCCTCCATCTGACGCTGCATTCTCTGAGCCTGTTTCATTAAATTATTCATATTGCCGGGCATTCCGCCCGGAAATCCACCACGTTTTGCCATGGATATTTGACCTCCTGATTTCTAATCTAATTCATCTTCAATTGTTATATCCATATTAATCTTACTTCTCAGCTCTTCTTCGCTGACATAAATCGTATCAAGACGCTCTCCTGAACCGGAAAGCCTTGCTTTCAAATAAAGTTTTTTTCCATACACAGCTTCAATATGGCGCTCCAGGTCTCCCAGAACACTTGGCCGACTGCCGATTGCATAGTTTGACGGGTTCGTAAATACAATGCAAAGGCAGCTATCACCGCTTGGTTCCACCACTGTATCCCGGAAACTAGGCCGGATAGACATTCCCATCTCCCGGACAATCTTACCCCATTCATTGCGAATAAGTGTCAGATCCTCCATCTGAGCCTGCGATATCGCCACTTTTTCAGGCGGAGAAACCGCTTTTGCCGCGGTACTTTCCTCTGCCGCTGTTTCCGGCAGCGATTGCCTGGCGGGGATCGCCTCCTGCTTTACATAGACGCCCTCCGCCACTTGATTTTCCAGTTGAGTCAGCCTCTGGAGAATGGAATCTAAATTTGACTCCATAGCCGGATTGGCCAGCTTGATAAATGCGACCTCTACCAGAACCCGCTTTTGAGAAGCAAATCGGATTTGATTTGATAAATCTGAGAAGATCCTGATATATCTCATCAAGGCATCGCTGTCGGTTAATTTTGCGTCTTCTTTTAATTGCCGGAGATTCTCTTCCGACATATCCAACAGGCTTTCTCCGTCCTCTGCGCTTTGAAGCAGCAAAAGATTTCTCATATACCAGATAAAATCTGTTACAAATTGCCCCATTTCCCGGCCCTGTATCACTAATTCCTCCAATTCTGTAATACAGTCCCTGGTCCTGCGCTCACACACTGCCCGGAACATTCTGCTGAAAACGCTGGTATCCACCGCTCCAAGAACATCTAAAACGTTGTCGTAAGTCAGTGTCTGACCAAAATGAAAGGCGGCGCACTGATCTAAAAGGCTTAAAGCATCCCGCATGGATCCGTCAGCCGCCTTTGCCACATAGCGCAATGCCTTGTCTTCAATCTCAATCTGTTCCGCATCCGTCAGTTCCTTCAGCCTTCCGGCTATGGTATCAAGGGAAATTCTCTTAAAGTCATACCGCTGGCATCGGGACAGAATTGTGATAGGAATTTTATGGACCTCCGTGGTCGCCAAAATAAAAATCACATAGGAAGGCGGTTCCTCCAGGGTTTTCAAAAGAGCATTGAAAGCTCCGATGGAGAGCATATGCACCTCATCAATAATATAAACCCGATATTTTCCGTCTGTTGGAGGATACTGGACCTGTTCCCGGATTTCCCGGATATTTTCTACGCCATTATTGGATGCCGCATCGATTTCCACTACATTCATAGAGGAATTTTCCAGTATGCTGCGGCATGAGGGGCACTGGTTGCAGGGACTCCCATTTATCGGATGCTCGCAGTTGACTGCTCTGGCAAAAATTTTTGCGATACTTGTTTTCCCTGTTCCCCTGGTTCCGCAAAAAAGATAGGCGTGGCCAATCCGCCCTGAAAGCATTTGATTTCTCAGGGTCGTCACGATATGATCCTGGCCTTTTACCTCATCAAAGGCCGTCGGTCTCCATTTCCGGTATAATGCAGTATAAGACATAGCAAGCTGCCCCTATTCCTAGTCGTTATTCATCTCCGAAACTGATCCCTACAAGTTTTGCTTCTCGGATCATGGAAGATTTCGGATCCACACACTTTAGTTTTCCGGCCACATCCGCCAGAGGAACCTTCGTGATCTCATTGTTCTTTACGGCTACCATATAACCGTACTCTTTATTCTTGATTAACAGTGCGGCGGCCGCGCCAAGTCTGGTGGACAGCACCCTGTCATACGGGCACGGCTCTCCGCCGCGCTGCATATGGCCCGGAACCGTTACCCGAACCTCCTGCCCGGTCGCTTCGGATATTTTTGCGCCAATCTCATAGGCAACCGAAGGATACATGGAACCTTTCTTTTTCTTCTCTTTTAATTCCTTTTTTGAAAGGCTGGCATCTTCCTTGGAAATGGCGCCCTCTGCCACTGCCAGGATTGAAAATCTTTTTCCAGCGCTGGCCCTCTTCTTGATAGCGTCGCATACGATGTTAATGTCATAGGGAATCTCCGGCAGAAGAATAATGTCTGCTCCCCCTGCAATCCCCGCGTGGAGGGTCAGCCATCCCACCTTGTGTCCCATAATTTCAACAATAAAGACCCTTCCATGAGAAGCCGCCGTCGTATGAATACAATCAATGGCGTTGGTTGCAATATTGACCGCACTCTGAAAACCAAAAGTCATGTCGGTCCCCCAGAGATCATTATCTATTGTTTTGGGAAGAGATACGATGTTCAGTCCTTCTTCTCTCAGAAGATTTGCGGTTTTCTGACTGCCATTTCCCCCTAAAACTACCAGGCATTCCAGCCGCAGCTTCTTATAGGTATGCTTCATTGCCTCCACTTTATCTAAGCCGTTAGCATCCGGTTCCCGCATCTGCTTGAACGGCTGTCTGGATGTTCCAAGAATCGTGCCTCCCCGGGTCAGAATTCCGGAAAAATCACTGGGCTTCATAATTTGATAATCCGCATACATTAAGCCCTTATATCCTTCTTCAAATCCTACGATCTCAACATCTTCAATTAAATTGTATAAGGACTTCGCCACGCCGCGCATGGTTGCATTCAGGCTTTGGCAATCGCCGCCGCTTGTCAGGATTCCGACTCTTCTCATCTCTTTTGGACCTCACTTTCTAAGCGCTCTCTCATACTTTTGGTAAATGGATATAGGATACCCATTTTGTAATTATACAGCAAACAAAAGATGGCGGCAAGTAGGAATTCCCTATAAAGCAAAAACACCCCGGCAATTCTCTTGCCAGAGTGTTTGGTATCTTTTTTAAATCCACGCATCTTGCTTTGAACACAAACCACAGACGTTACTCAGACAGTTAACTCAGCCCAGGCTGCCTTACGGCACACAAGAGCTTCTGCTTAGTGCTGCTGCATTCCTGCCCTGACACGGTTCACAGATTCCTGTTGCGTAAGACCCAGACATCAACGCCACTTGCGAGAGGCAGCTCTGCAGCAAAATGTCCGAGGCAAGATATCACCCCTGCTAGAGCGGATTGCAGGTACAGGGCACCGCTATCTCCCCGGCTGCGTGGAAGCTTTTTGACATCTTAAATTTAAATAGCTTATTAAGTATACACGGCCTTTCGGGAAATGTCAAGCCTGCTGCGGATCGTCCAAAAATGGTGCCTTCTTCTTTGTCTTTTCTCTGAGTCTGCGGAAAAAATTTTTCATCAGCAGCGAACATTCTTCTCCCAAGACTCCGCATTCTGTCTCAACCTGGTGGTTAAATCCCTCTTCGTGGAGCATGTCCAAAACAGAACCGGCACATCCGGCTTTGGGATTCATACATCCCATTACCACCTTTGGTATCCGCGCTTGTACGATTGCCCCGGCACACATAGGGCATGGTTCCAGCGTCACATAGAGTGTACACCCTTCCAGCCTCCAGTCCCCCATCTTTTTGCAGGCCTTTTTGATCGCCATAATTTCGGCGTGGGCCAGTGCACTGTGATCTGTCATCCTGCGGTTATAGCCCCTTGCAATAATCTTTCCATCATATTCAATCACACAGCCTATGGGAACCTCTCCCAACGCCTCCGCTTTTTTTGCCTGGCGGATCGCCTCTCTCATATATTTTTCCTTTTGGGTCATAAACCTTTCCCCTTTATCTTTTATGTAGACCTGCCTTTCCGAATATGCTATACTTAGCCTCAGAATGTTTGTCTCAACATATTATAATCGAATTTTGCCAGATAGGAAATGAGAATCAATGAAAATTTGCGGATTACAAAAAACAACTCTTTTAGATTATCCCGGCCATGTAGCGGCCACAATTTTTACCGGAGGCTGCAACTTCCGCTGCCCCTGGTGTCAGAACACAGAAATCATTTTTCCTGACGCGGAAGCCGACTACACGGCCGATGAAATCCTCTCGTTTCTCAAAAAGCGCAGAGGAATTTTAGAAGGTGTCTGCATCACCGGCGGAGAGCCAACTATGCAATCGGATCTTCCAGATTTCATACGCAGCATTAAAGAGATGGGCTTTTTAGTCAAACTGGATTCCAACGGCTATCTGCCGGACCGCCTCATCTCTCTGTGCCAGTCAGGGCTTCTGGACTATGTCGCAATGGACATAAAAGCCGGCCCCGGCAATTACGCTGCCGTTGCCGGACTTTCATCAATCCAGATTGAGCGAATCCAAGAAAGTATACAGTTTCTGCTGTCCGGGTCCATTCCCTTTGAATTTCGTACCACTGCCGTCAAAGGCCTGCACGCAATTGAGGATTTCCAAGAGATAGGCCCCTGGATTAAGGGCTGCTCCAGATATTTTATCCAAAATTTCAAAGAATCGGAGGCCGTTCCAGTTAAAGGATTTTCTGGATTTTCAAAAGAAGAATTGGAAACCTTTTCCGACTGCGTAGCCCCTTTTGTCCAGCTCGTTGAATTAAGGGGTATTGACTTCTAATGCACCTAACTGAATATCTGTATACCAATATCCAAACCGGCCGTCTCCGGCCGGCTGTTTTTTTGATAAAACAAAATTGGGAAAGCCGAACATGGAAGCCATATACTTTTCATTGCTGTAATAATGGCCCGGTATCCCCAAAAGGAATCTGGGGTTTCCGTTTGGATTTTCCAGTCGGGCTAAGATGATATACCGATAGCTGTAATAACCGTGGAGCAAAAAGCTGTTATTTCCATAGACCCAAACCTCTCTTGGAAGAAGGCCAAGATTCTGCGGTTTTATAACCAAAATGACGCAGCCGTGCTCACTGTCAAAGGCCTGAATCTTTGGATATGCCTTTTCAAATGCATTCCAAACTGTCACCGGGTTTACTTCCGGTTCCTCCTCCAGCTTTAATCCCTCTAATTCTCCCGGCAGTCCTACCTGAGGAAGGCTTTCTTCTCTTTTTGTTTCAACAGGTATCATTGATGGGCTGTCGGGAGTCTTTAGCATTGGCCCCGGTAAAACCACCGGCGTCCTCGGCTGCGGCGGCTCCGACGGTATATCTGGCTTGTTCGGAACCGGCGGCATCTCCGGCCTGTTGGGAATCGGTGGCTCCGGCGGCATCTCCGGCCTTTCGGGTGTCTGTGGTGTCGGCGGTACTAACTCTGGCGGCATTGACCGGGGCTTTGGCGGCACAGACTCTGGCGGCATTTCAGGCAGCCCTGGTTCTGGCACCTTCCCGCTCTCCTGTTTTTTTAGCGTTGCCGCAGGAGGCTTTACCATAATGGCCGAAGTAGTCTCCGAATATTTTTCTTTCTCGGCAGCGGCCAATTTTTCCTGATCAGCAATCTCTTCCTCTATCTCTTCAATAATTTTCTTTGCATTTTCTTCAACCGATATTTCCTCTTGCGGTTTCGCCTTCGTCAATTCAATCTCTGCGGCATATGCCACCTCATCTTCCCAGATAGTCCGGTATGTACGCCAAGTCTCCTCCGGCTCGTGGATTGCCAGACCATAGCACAGATCCATTTCAATTCCGTTTCCACCTATATTGTCTGTCTGCACTGTTGCTCTGAATTCCCCAGCTCCTCCTCTGACAAACATTTTGCCCAAAAGGATTTCTCCGCCAGGAATCAGCAAATAGATGCCGGCGTCTCCGCCGGTAAAAATTTTTTTGACATTAACACTGATCTTGCACTGATTTCCCCGTGATTCCAACTTTGCGAAACCCACGTTTCTCCCCTTTGCTTTTCCTTCATATTCATAGATATAAGAAATCAATCTCCGATAATTTGACATGCAATCACCTCTAGTCTATATTTATGCAAATACCCATTGAAACTATGTCTGTAAAATGATATTCTATAGGTGATGATTTCCAAATTCTAATTAAGATGGAGGGTTATAACATGAGAATTTACAAAGTGAAAGATTACGATGCCATGAGCCGAAAGGGAGCGGCCATTATCGCGGCACAGATTATCTCCAAGCCCGACTGTGTTCTGGGGTTAGCCACCGGATCCACGCCGATTGGGACTTACAAAAATCTGATTGCAGCTTATAATGCTGGAGATCTGGATTTTTCACAGGTAAAATCCGCTAATCTGGACGAATACCGTGGGCTTCCCAGGGATAATGACCAGAGTTATTACTATTTTATGTATAACAATCTCTTTAAGCATGTAAATATCGATATGAACAATACCAACATCCCCGATGGCATGAACCCTGATGCTGATGCTGAGTGCGCCCGCTATGAGGAAGTCATCAAGTCTCTGGGCGGCGTTGATCTTCAGCTTTTAGGACTGGGCCATGACGGACATATCGGATTTAATGAGCCGAATGATCAGTTTGATAAATTTACTCACTGTGTTAACCTGACCGAAATGACCATTGAGGCAAATAAACGTTTCTTTGCCTCCATAGATGACGTTCCCCGTCAGGCCTACACCATGGGCTGCGGAACAATTATGCGGGCGCGCAAAATCCTGATGCTGGTTTCCGGCGCTGACAAAGCTGATATCCTTTATCAGGTTGTAAACGGCCCTGTTACGCCTCAGGTTCCGGCATCTATCCTTCAGTTCCATCCTGATGTAACTCTGGTAGCCGATGAAGCAGCTCTTTCTAAATTTTAAATCGAGTAGGAGGCGGTGCTTAACCGCCGTCCTCTCACAACACCGGACATACGGTTCACGTATCCGGCGTTTTCAATAGTTGATGTGCAGAGACTGATAGGCTGTGGCTAAGTCGTAGAAGCCCCAGTTTATCAGTCTTTCTTTCCTCAATGCCCAGTTGACCGCTTTGTTTCCAGCATTAAACCAGTATCCTTTACGGTCATAGGCTATTGTTGCCGCATAATGGCTGTCTACTCCTAATCCGATGAGTTTTCTCCTCCTTGTTTTCGGCAGCTTCCATTGCTTCCAGATACACATCCGTATTCGGCGGTACAGCCATCCGTTCAGG
>CAJFOF010000024.1 GCA_904395885.1 uncultured Lachnospiraceae bacterium | reverse complement strand
TCTATTTAGATAATTATCTAAATACTATGGAGGCGGCTATGGGATTTGCGGAAACCTTTAAAGCCCTTTCAGATCCTGTCAGAAGAGACATTTTAAGCCTTTTAAAAGACGGTAAAATGTCGGCGGGGGAGATCGCGAGTCATTTTGATATTTCACAGGCAACGATTTCTTACCATCTGAATCTTTTGAAGAAAGCGGAGCTTATAACGGAATCCAGATTCAAAAACTTTATATACTACGAGCTGAATACCTCAGTCGTAGAGGAAATTATGCTGTGGCTGTCTGAACTGAGAGGTGGCAAGGATTGAAACTATCGAAAACAACGCTGGCGCTGGCAGTGATTATCACACTGATCCCGTGCCTCATAGGAGTATTTTTGTGGGGAAGGCTTCCGGAGAGGATCCCGACACACTTTAATTTCAGCGGAGAGATCAATGGGTATAGCTCTAAAGGATCTTTTGTGATAGGAATGCCGGTTTTGATGGCTGCGGTGGAGTTCCTGATGTATTTTTTTATTGCCAATGACCCCAAGAGAAAAAACATGAGCAGAAAACTGATCGCCATCACTTTCTGGATTATCCCTGTGCTCACAGTCTTTATGATGATGCTCTGCTATGGCATTGCTCTGGGCATGGGAATCGATATCGGCATGGCAGTCAATCTGTTTTTAGGGATTTTCTTAGTGATTATAGGAAACTATCTCCCAAAAACCAGACAAAATTACAGCATGGGCATCAAGCTGCCCTGGACCCTGTCCAGCGAGGAAAACTGGAACAGAACCCACAGGATGGCAGGATGGCTGTGGGTGGCAGGAGGCGTCCTGTTTGTGGTCAATGCTTTCTTCAAAAGTCCAGTTTTGATGATACTTGCCCTGATCCTGATGTCAGGTGTTCCTGCAGGTTACTCATTTTGGCTGTACAGACACGGCATTTAACGGTAAAAGGAGGTCTCTGTTATGAACGAAGTGTATGAATTTCTGAAGAAATGCGAAACCTACTATCTGGCAACGATGGAGGGGGATCAGCCCAGGGTACGCCCCTTCGGGACTATTGACCTGTTTGAGGGAAAGCTCTACATCCAGACGGGAAAGAAAAAGAGCGTTTCCAGGCAGATGAAGGAAAATCCAAAGATCGAGATCTGCGGAATGGCAGATGGGAGATGGATCCGGGTGACGGCAGAGGCGTGCCTGGATGAGAGGATCGAGGCACAGAAGCACATGCTGGATGCCTACCCCTCTCTGCAGTCCATGTACCAGCCGGGGGACGGGAACACGGAGGTATTTTTCCTGAAAAATGGGAAGGCGGAGATCTGTTCCTTTACAGAGGAACCGAAGGTGTTTGAAATTTAAAAATTAGGACCTGGTCATCTGACAATAAAAAAGAAATTGCTCTGAGAAGACGCTGTAAAACACAGAATTTTGCAGCATCTTCTTTTTTGTGAAGATATGGATGTCCAATGATCGTTATATGGGTAGAAAACAGAAAACGGATCAGGAGGATAACTGTATGAAAGATAACGATAAAGACCTCTCCCTCTCTAACGAACAGCAGGAGGATGACTTTGATAAAAAGCTGGAGGCAATGCTCAGTGAAGATTCTTCATTGGAAAAGCCGAAAAAGAAACGCCGCCGCTGGAGCAGAAAGAAAAAGATCGCTGTGGGAGCCGTGGCCGTGGCGGCCGCAGCCTTCCTCGGTTTCAATGTGCTGGGCGGAAACAAAGAGGTTGTGCCGGTGGTGGCGACGGCTCCCCTGACCAGGGGTGACATTCAGAACGTGCTGTCGGTCAGCGGGCCGGTCTCCGGGACGGACAGCGTGGATGTAATGTCGAACATTCACGGGAAGATCAAGAACATTGCGGTCAAAGAGGGCGACAAGGTGGTGGAAGGCCAGCTGCTGGGCGAGATCGACGAGACGGAGCTCTTAAAGGAGCTGGAGATCGCACAGAACTCTTACGACCTGGCGGTGGCCAACAAGGAAGAGAACCTGAAATCCGCGCAGAACGGATATGCCAAAGCCCTTCAGGATTACCAGGCTGCAGAGGCCAATTATAATCGACTGAATATTCTGGCTCAGACGGGAAGCGTCTCTCAGGTAGAGTTGGAACAGGCGGCCAACAGCATGAATGACGCCAGAAGGGCTATGGAGGGCTATAATCTGGAAAACGGGCAGGTGGTGGCGGATAAGTCCTACGACCTGCAGATCAAGAACGCCCAGTTTAACCTAGACAAAGCCATGGAAAATCTGAACAATGCCCGGCTGACAGCCCCCATCGCCGGCACGGTTGTCCGGGTGAACGGTAAAGTGGGGCAGTTTGCCGATGACCTGGAGAACAATCAGCCGATCTTTACCATTGAAAATTTGGAAACCCTGGAACTTGAGATCCAGATCAGCGAGTATTCCATCGGCCAGGTGGAAGTGGGGCAGAAGGCAACAATCACAGCCGACATTATGGGGGATGGCTCTGCTCAGGGAGAGGTGATCTCCATCTCGCCTACCGGCGAAGAGAAGGGCGGCGGATCGACAGAGCGCGTTATTCCGACCAAGATCCGCGTCCTGGACAAAGATTCGAAGCTGATAGCTGGGATCACAGCCAAAGCCGGGATCGTGCTGGAGGAGGCCAAGGACACCTGGGTAATACCGATCTCCGCTCTCAGGACAGAGGCCGACGGCTCCAGTTCTATTGTTGTGGTGGAGAACGGGCTGTGCAGGATGGTTCCTGTGACCACCGGCGTGGAGAGCGACATCAGCGTGGAGATCTTTCCGGCCGAGGGAGCAGAGCTGACAGAGAACATGGAGTATATCATTACCCCTGACGCTGCGCTGACCGAGGGAAGCAAAGTTGCTCCATTACCCGATTCTTCCCCTGCAGCAGCGCCTGCAGGCCAGGAGTAACCGGGAGGCGCTTATGAAAATGATAAAAAATCCCTTTGTACGGGAAAAGGAAACGCCATCCTATCTGACGGAAAACGTGTCGGAGGATCTGATCCGGCTGGAAAATCTGGTAAAGATATACGATACTGGCGCCATCAAGGTGCTGGGCTTGAAGAAAATCAACCTGACGATAAAAAGAGGAGAGTTTGTGGCGATCATGGGCCAGTCGGGTTCCGGAAAATCCACGCTGATGAACATTCTCGGCTGCCTGGACCGGCCTAGCCTGGGACATTATTATCTGGATGGCGTGGACACGGCGGAACTGATGCCTAATGAACTGTCGGACATCCGCAACCGAAAAATCGGCTTTGTTTTTCAGTCCTTTAACCTGATCTCCAGGACATCGGCTCTGAAAAATGTAGAGCTTCCTATGATTTATGCTCACCGGCCCAAAAGGGAGCGGAGAGAGCGGGCCCTGCAGCTTCTGGAGAAGGTGGGCCTGGGAAAGAGGTTTGAGCACATGCCTAACGAGCTGTCGGGAGGACAGCGCCAAAGGGTTGCCATCGCCAGGGCACTGGCCAATGAACCGCCGCTGATCCTGGCAGACGAACCTACGGGAAACCTGGACACAGCTTCCTCCATTGAGATCATGGAGATTTTTAGCGAGCTTCACAGGGAAGGGGCCACGGTGGTGGTGGTCACTCATGAAGAGAATATTGCCGCTTTTACTCACAGGATTATCCGCTTTCAGGACGGCAATGTGATCAGCGATGAGCTGAACCCCAATCCGACGGTCACAGGCCATGAAAATCATATGGAAGGCCTGTACCGGGCAAGAGAAAACGGGAAGGAGGACTGACGAATGCTGCTTGAAAATATGAGTATGGCATTTCACGCCATCAAAGCCAATAAGATGCGGGCCTTTCTTACCATGTTGGGAATTATTATCGGTATCGGCTCAGTAATCTCCATCGTCTCCATCGGGGACACTCTGCGAAGCATGTTCACAGATATTTACAAAGATGTGGGTCTGACTCAGGCTTACATCGGGATCGGGTATTGGATCGAGGACGTTCACCAGAGTGATTACTTTAATCTGGACGACCTGGACCGAATCAAAGAAGTATTTGGCGACGAGATCGCATACATAGACAGCGGCGCATCAGCCAGCTCAAAGGTCCAGGCCGGAAGAATCACCATGGATTTTGACTTTACGGGCATTGATTACAACTATATCGATGTTCAGCCTGTGACGATTCTTTCTGGGCGTTACCTGAATGAGGGTGACATCCTGGGACGGAAGAAAAATGTTGTTATTGAGGAAGAGAGCGCAGTGAAACTTTTCGGGACAGCCGATGCAGTGGGAAAGACCTTCCGGACCACGATCTATGGCTATACGGATGAATACAATATCGTTGGAGTTTACCGGAAAGAGATGAGTCCTTTTATGAAACTGATGATGGGAGGAAGCAGCGACAAAGGCACAGCTCTCATCCCGTACACGATTTTAACCTGGCCCAATGATTACTTTTACTATTGCCATGTCTTTGCCAAAGAAGGGATTGACCTGCAGAACTTTTTTGACCGTCTGACAGCATATATAGCCAAGACCAAGGGCCGTCAGGCGGGCGATTATTCCCAGACCACGGCAATCAATGAGATGGGCAGCGTGGATTCTGTAATGAGCGGAATTTCGGCGGCAGTGGGCGGCATTGCTGCAATCTCTCTTCTGGTGGGAGGAATCGGGATTATGAATATTATGCTGGTGTCGGTCACGGAACGTACCAGGGAGATCGGAATCCGCAAGGCCCTCGGAGCCAGAACGCGGGATGTTCTGATTCAGTTTCTGACAGAATCGGCTCTGTTGTCAGCCTGTGGAGGAGCCTTGGGCGTCGCTCTGGCTGTCAGCCTGGTAAGTCTGGGGGGAATGGCTTTCGGCATTCCGGTCGTAATCAAACCGTCAGTGGTTATATTAGCTGTTTCATTTTCTGCAGTCGTGGGAATCTTTTTCGGACTGTACCCCGCATCGAAAGCGGCGAAAGCTGATCCGATCGATGCACTTCGGTATGAATAGAAGTAAAAGAGAGGATCGCTTCTGGCGTTCTTGTAAAAGATTGATTTGATATCTGCAGGGCAGAATGATGTTTCGTTATTCTGCCCTGCTTTTTGCCGCAGCAACGTTCTGCTGCAGCTCTGCTCTTTACAGATGGGCATAATAAAATTAAATATTGAATACGTATTTGTCAAGCCGGCGGAAGGCTTCCTGTACCCGGGAAAGGGGGAGGGCCAGATTCATCCGGATGTGGCAGGGACCGTGGAAGGCACGGCCATCTTGCCAGGCTACCCCCACATTCCATCCGGCCTTCTGAAGTTCACTGATAGATTTTCCATGCTTTTGGCACCAAGCTGTACAGTCGATAAACAGCATGTAGGTACCCTGTGGTTTCGATACTCTGACGCCGTCAAAGTGCTCGGCAATATAGCTGCAGGCATAATCCACATTTTCAGTCAGAACCTGACACAATTCATCCACCCACTCGTAACCCTCCGGCTTATATGCGCCGATCAGGGCATGCATACTCAAGACATTCATTGCGTTGTAATGGGAGAGGGAAGATTCTTTGTTTATGCGATCCAGAATCCATTGATTATAGATAATATGGTAGCTGCCCACCAGTCCTGCCAGATTGAACGTTTTGGAAGGAGCATACAGTGCAACCGTGCGCTGACGGGCGTCCTCACTTACCATTTGAGTGGGAATGTGCTTATGGCCGTCCAATATCAGATCGGACCAGATCTCATCAGAGATTACATATACATTGTATTTGCGGCACAGCTCCATGAACCGTTCCAGCTCCCGGCGCTCCCATACCCGGCCGCAGGGATTATGGGGGGAACAGAAAACAGCGGCGTGGATATGGTTTTCTGCAATTTTCTGTTCCATATCTGCAAAGTCCATGCGCCAGATGTTGTTTTCATCCAAAACGAGAGGACTGTGAACGATGTTGTAGCCATTGTTGGTCAGACTGTTGGTAAAACCGATGTAGGTGGGAGAGTGCAAAAGAATATGATCCCCCTTGGAGCAGAAGACATTCAGTGCACTGATGACACCTCCCAGCACACCGTTTTCGTAGCCAATATGTTTGCTGGTAAGTTCTGTGACTCCATTGCGAATCTCCTGCCATCGGATAATAGAATGAAAATATTCCTCGGTGGGAGAAAAATAGCCGAAAGCCGGATGGCCGGCCCGCTCAATAATAGCCTCTGATACCGTGGGGACGGTAGGAAAGTTCATGTCTGCCACCCACATGGGAATGGCATCAAATCCGTCTTTGGGCCGGTCGGGTGCCATACTGGATCCGTTTCCGAGCCCGTCTACTGCAATGGAATCTTTTCCATGGCGATCCATAATAGAGATAAAGTCGTATTTCATAGAGTTCTCCTTTTTGTAAAATAGACCAAGAAGGCCAGTTTTTTCCTACATAATAGCAGAACTGTATTTGAGATGCAAGGATTCCGCGAGGGGTGAAGATTTCAAGATTCTTAAAAAATTTCTTCAGATAGGGTCGCCAATACGAGCAGATTGTGGTATACTAAATTGATACTTTAGGTGTAGAGGAGTAACGGTATGCTGAATGAAGAAAAAATCAGGCTGATGACAGAAATTGCATTGCTGGAGAAAAAAGAGGAAAAGCGGATTAACCTGTTCCATACCTATTTTAAGAGCGATTATGTGGGAAGCTGCCTGCTGAGGAGCTTTTTTAAATATTCGGTCTGCGCTGTTCTCTGCCTTCTGGTATGGGGTTTATATAATCTGGACAGCCTTCTGAATACGGTGAGTCTTGATGACCTTGTTCGCAAAGGGGAATTGCTGATTGCCGCATATCTGGCCGGTCTGGCAATTTATTTGATCATAACAGGAGTAGTGGCTGCCGCACGCTATAAAAAATCAGTAAAAGGGATGAAGGCGTATGCAGCCAAACTGCGGCGTCTTCAAAAGCGGTATGAATTTCAGAATAAGACGAGAGAGATAAAGGAGGGTTCCCGACATGATGGGCCTGTTCGTGTTTAGAGAGAGACTGAGAGATTTTTATGGTAAGTTCAGTATGTATATTAACCCGGTCATCCATTTTCTATTTGGCCTGGCTGCGGTGATGATTCTGAACAGTAATCTTGGCTTTATGGTAAAGCTGACCAGCCCGGTAGTTGTTCTGGTGATAGCGCTGGTCTGCTCCTTTCTTCCTTACAGCGTGATTTCCCTGGTAGTTGCTTTTTTGACGCTGATCCATTTGTTCAGTGCTTCCATGGAGATCGCCCTGATTGTAGGCGTAGTGTTTTTTGTGATTGTTCTTTTATACTGCGGCCTTCAGCCTGGAAACAGTTTTCTTTTGGTATTGACGCCGATGCTGTTTTTTACCAATATCCCCTATGCTCTTCCTCTTCTGGTAGGTCTGGGAGGAGGACTGAGTGCAATTATTCCGGTTTCTTTCGGCGTATTCATTTATTATGTGCTTCTTTATATTAAACAGAATGTAGGCACTCTTGCCGGTACTGCGGCAGCAGCAGATATTACCGAGAAATACGTGCAGATTATTAGAAGCATCATCTCTAACCAGACGATGCTTGTTATGGTTATTGGCTTTGCCCTGGCAATTGCCGTTGTGTATATGATAAAGAGGCTTTCTGTGGATTATTCCTGGTATCTGGCGATCGCAGCCGGAGTGATCGTCCAGCTCGGCGCAATTTTTGTAGGCAATGTCCTGTTCTCTGTTTCCGTGCCTATGGGAACAATGATTGCAGGGATGCTGGTGTCAGTGATTCTGGCGCTGATCTATACGTTTTTTGTCTTTGCGGTAGACTATACCAGGACAGAATTCCTTCAGTATGAAGACGACGACTATTATTATTACGTAAAGGCAGTACCGAAGATCACCGTAACTGCGCCTGATGTGAAAGTACAGAAAATTAATTCAAGGAGGCGCAGAGCAGAGTGATCTGGCAGACCGGCAATGAGGAGGTAGGATGATGACGGATTTGTTAAGTGGTTTATATAGCTGGCTTACATTTTTACCGAGAATAACCCCGGCGAATCTGGTAGAAATTGTGATTCTTTCTGTATTAACCTACGAGATCCTTCTGTGGATAAAAAATACAAGAGCGTGGACTCTTCTGAAAGGTCTGGTCGTCATATTGGCGTTTGCGCTTCTGGCGGAGATTTTCCAGCTTACGATTATCATGTGGATTCTGGAAAGGTCCGTTACGATCGCAGTGACGGCGCTAATCATTATATTTCAGCCGGAACTGAGAAAAGCTCTTGAGCAGCTTGGAAGTCAGAATTTTTTGACGACGATTCTTCCCATTGACGACAGGAGAAGAGAGAACGGTTTTACGGACAAAACAATCAATGAGCTGGTAAAGGCCACTTTCGAGATGGCGAAAGTGAAAACAGGAGCTTTGATGGTGATTGGACGCCAGGTACCCCTAAAAGAGATTGAACGCACGGGTATTGAAGTGGACGGAATTGTTACCAGTCAGCTTCTGATCAATATTTTTGAACATAATACCCCGCTCCATGATGGCGCGGTGGTGATCCAGGGAAACCGGGTAGTGGCGGCTACCTGCTATCTGCCTCTCTCAGATAATATGACAATCAGCAAAGATCTGGGAACCAGACACAGGGCCGCTGTGGGAATCAGTGAAGTGACGGATACCCTGACCATTGTTGTTTCAGAAGAGACCGGTCATGTTTCTGTGGCTGAGGGAGGTGCCTTAACTAAGATTGCCGATGCGGATCAGCTCAGGACTTTGCTGAAGAACAGCCAGGGACGGCCAGCAGAGCCAGCCGCTAAAAGACTTATGCTATGGAAGAAGGGAAGGCTGAAAGATGAAAGAAAGACTAAAAAGTAATTTGGGCTTAAAGCTTCTGTCCGTTTTTCTGGCCTTCTTTTTATGGCTGTTGGTTGTCAATGTCTCGAATCCGCAGCAGACAGCCAGTCAGACGGTTCAGCTTGACATTATCAATGAAGACGCCCTGACCGGAGCGGGGCTTACCTATGAGATCGTAGGGAGGAGCAATGTAACGATCCGGTATAAAGTGCATATGACCAATCGCTCTCTGATCAGTGCTTCTGATTTCAGGGCTTACATCGATTTGTCCGACTGCAATGTGCTGGGAACGGTTCCGGTTAAGGTAGAGGTTCTCAACCACAGCAACTTAGTGGAGGATGTGGAAGTGGACCCTATGGTAGTCCACGTGGAGACAGAGCCTCTTCAGGAAAAAGAATTTACTGTGAGAGCGATCTTCAACGGAGAGGTTGCAGAAGGGTATGACATTAATAGCTATGAAGTGAATCCGGAGACAGTGACTGTCAGAGGACCAGAATCTCTGGTGGGACAGATTACCAGTGTGGGGATCGAAATTAACGATATTGAGGGCGCAACAGAGGATGTTGTCGGGACTGCAGTTCCTCAGTTCTATGATGCAAATGGAAATCCTTTGAATCTGGGAGAGCGGGTGACCGTGGATCAGGAGGAAATCGAATACAGTGTTCAGGTGCTAAAAGTCAGATATTTGGCCCTGGATTTCCAGGTCAGCGGCCAGGTGGCAGATGGTTACCGGTTTACTGGTGTCCAGTGCGATGTCCAGACGATACCGGTTGTAGGGCTGAAGTCTCAGCTTGCTTCTGTTACCAGTGTCACAATTCCATCAGATGTCCTGAACATTGACGGCCTGTCGGCTACTAAGACAGTTTCCGTTGATATCAGTCAGTATTTGCCGGATGGCGTTCATATGGTGACAGAGGACAATAATACCACGATTGAAATTCATCTGGAGGTGGAGCCGCTGACAGAAAGGACTTTTACACTCAACACATCGTTGATTACACTGACAGGCCAGGATCCACAGTATGAGTACGAGTTTGCCGATGAGTCTCTTACAGTAACGGTTCAGGGACTCAGCGAGGATCTTGCCAGTCTGGATGCCGGTCAGATAACAGTGTCTTCTGATGTTTCAGGATTTGAACCGGGAGAAGAACATCTTCTGGAACTGACATTCGGAGAACTCGGTTCAGGGTATCAGATTACGGCTTACAGCAATGTTCACATCAGAGTTTACGACCAGGAGGAGACAGCAGGTCTGGGGGCCGTTATTGATGAAGAAACGGAAGAATCTTCCGCTGCTGAAACGACTGCACAGGATGGAGACGAAATAACAGAAAATCGGGAGGTTTCACATGGTACAAGCCAAAGTAACAATTAAAAATCCTACTGGACTGCATTTGCGTCCGGCTGGAATTCTTTGCAAGGAAGCTTTGAAATTTGATAAGGCCACCGTGCATTTCAAATTTCATGGTTCCGAATATAATGCCAAAAGCGTATTGAGTGTCCTGGGGGCATGCGTAAAAAGCGGCGATGAAATCGAGTTTATCTGCGAAGGAGAGGAAGAAGAGGCGGCAATGGATGCCATGGTTAAGCTGGTAGAAGCGGGGCTGGGGGAGTAGACCCTGTAAATGGCACGTTATTTTGATTTCTTGGCCTGTCAAGTTTCAGGCAGGCTGTACAGAAATAAATATTTAGTAATTCTAAGGAGGTACAGGGTATTATGTATAAGGGAACAAGTGCATCGGCAGGAATCGGAATCGGAAAGGCTGCTATAGTAGAAGATGTCCAACTGGTTATCACAAAGGAATCAATCGGTGATGCGGAAGCAGAAATCGCTCGTTTTAAGGCAGCCCTGGAACAGAGTATCGAAGATACTGGAGCACTGGCGGCCGACCTTGCTACCCGGGTTGGGGAAAAAGAAGCAGAAATTTTGAATGGCCATCTGATGTTGTTGTCAGACCCTATGCTGATTGGAGAAATTGAAAATTCCATCAAGAATGACGGTGTGAACAGCGAATTTGCCATTGAGCAGGTATGCAACACCTACGCTGATATGTTTGCCTCTATGGGAGATGAACTGATGCAGCAGAGAGCGACTGATATGCGGGATATCAAGACCCGTATGCAGAAAGTTCTGATGGGAGTTGAATCTGTGGACATTGCGTCCCTTCCGGCAGGCACAATCCTTGTGGCAAAGGATCTGACGCCCTCTATGACAGCGGGAATCAACCCTGCAAATGTAACTGGAATTGTCACAGAATTGGGAGGTCGCACTTCACACAGTGCAATTTTGGCCAGGGCACTGGAGATTCCGGCTGTGGTAGCAGTGAATGATTTCCTGAACAATGTAAAAAATGGGGATGAGATTGTTCTGGATGGTTCTGACGGCACCGTGTACGTGAATCCGGAATCCGCTGTAAAGGAAGAATATGAGAAGAAGAGAGAGGCCTTTCTTCAGGAAAAGAAGGATCTTGAGCAGTATATCGGAAAGCCGACTGTCACAAGGGACGGCGTACATGTGGAGCTGGTTGCCAACATCGGAAAGCCCGAGGATGTAGACAAAGTTCTCCAGTATGACGGGGAAGGCGTTGGCCTCTTCCGCACAGAATTCCTGTTTATGGACCGGACAGCAATGCCCACAGAGGAAGAGCAGTTTGAGGCGTACAAGAAGGTAGCTGTAGCAATGAATGGCAAGCCGGTCATCATCCGTACGCTGGACATTGGCGGCGATAAGGAAATTCCTTACATGGGATTGGAAAAGGACGAGAATCCCTTCCTGGGCTATCGGGCGATTCGTTTTTGTCTGGACCGCAAAGAAGATGTTTACAGGCCGCAGCTTCGAGCTCTTCTGAGAGCCAGCGCATTTGGCAATATCAAGATTATGGTGCCGCTGGTGACCTGTATTGATGAGCTGAGGGAAGCAAAGGCTCTGATCGAGGAAATTAAGAAAGAGTTAGATGAGGCTGGTATTGCTTATAATAAAGATATCCAGGTCGGAATCATGGTTGAGACTGCCGCTGCATCCCTGATTGCAGATATTTTTGCCAAGGAGGCCGATTTCTTCAGCATCGGTACCAACGACCTGACTCAGTACACCATGTCAGTAGACCGCGGAAACGATAAAGTATCTTATCTGTACTCTCCGTTGAACCCGGCCGTATTAAGAAGCATTAAGCGTATTATTACCTGTGGCCGGGAAGCCGGAATTATGGTGGGTATGTGCGGCGAGGCGGCCAGCGATCCGTTGATGATCCCGCTGCTTCTGGCTTTTGGCCTCAATGAGTTCAGTATGAGCGCTTCGGCGATTTTAAGATCCAGAAAATTGATTACAGGCTACAGTACAGAGGAACTTCAGGCTGTGGCAGATAAAGCGATGAGCTTTGCTACTGAAAAAGAAGTAGCGCAGTTTATGAGAGAATTTGTGGGGCAATAATTCATGATCGTTTATAGCATCTGTTATTTTGCCAGCTTTTTGCTGGCCCGGGCCGGATGGTATCTGCCATCCGGCCTTGCCCTCCTTATAGCGGCTTTATGGCTGTATTGGAGAGATTATCAGGCTTCAGGCAATTTGATTCACCTGAGAGGGCTGTTCTGTCTGGGGTTTGTGGGCGGCCAGGGACTGTCCTGCATGAAGCTCAGCCGTTTGGCCGAAGATTGGGCATGGATGACATGGCTGTGCTTTTTTAGCGCAGTAGTCTGCTTTTATTTGGCTTTTTCCTGGGCGGAAAAGACCAGAGAAAGCAATATGGACGCCGGAGCCTTTGCCAGAAAGATGGGAAGAGGACAGGCGGGAGTGACGGTTCGCTTTACTAATATAGGAAGGGAACGGGCCAGGATCATGGCAGATTCCGGAGGCCTTTTTGTGGCAATCATGGGAATCTGCGGCGTTTCTTTGGCAGCATTCCTTTTAGAAGCCGCTGTTTTGGGATATATTCCTTTTTTTGTCAGAGGGGTACCCCATGCGTATTCTTATTTCCATATCAGTGGGGTTCATTATTTTACCGTTTCCTGTGTCCTGGTTCCGCCGTTGGCAGTGCTGTATTTCCTCGGGAGAAGTGGATGGAAAAGATGGAAAGAGTGGGCGGTAATAGCGGCAGCGGCAGTGGCTCTGATAATTCCGGTTTTGTGTGTATCGAGATTCCAGCTCATATTTTCTGTGGGACTTAGCGTGCTGGTCTATATTGCTGTAAACCGCCGTTTCCGACTGGCATATGCGGCTGTATTGGTTGCTGTTATGATTCCGGCTTATATAATTCTGACCATAGCGAGAAGCCATGATGTGTCCTATTTGAATGGAATTTTCGAGATGAAGAACAGTGCCATGCCTATTTTTATCACGCAGCCTTATATGTATGTGGCAAACAATTACGACAATTTTAACTGTCTGGTGGAACAGCTCCCCGCCCATACTCTGGGGCTTAGAATGCTGTTTCCGCTGTGGGCGCTTACGGGGATGAAATTTCTATACCCTAATCTGGTGTCATTCCCTATCTATATTACCAAAGAGGAACTGACGACAGTGACTCTATTTTATGACGCCTATTATGATTTTGGGATTTTCGGAGTTATGGCCCTGGCCGCAGGATTGGGATGGGTCTGCGGCTACCTGGTAAAACGTCTAAAGACCATGCAGAATCCAGCAGGATATCTGCTATATGCCCAGATGGCAATGTATATGGCTCTGTCTTTCTTTACTACCTGGTTTTCCAATCCGACTACCTGGTTCTACTTTGCCGCAACCGGGGCAGTGTGGTTTTGCACGGAGTATGTGCGGTGGAGACGTTAGCAGCCAGAACCGGATAGTTCAGTTTTATGAAAAAGGTTGAAAGATTGAACAAAAAAGGCAAAACTGTTTCTACAATTTTGAAATTGCAAAGATGTTTGATTGACATTTTTGACAATCTTTGGTATAATTATCACAATGTTAGTGCAAATGCCAGTTTTGAAAGGGAAAGGAGAAAAACTTTAGCCGTTTTAAAATTGGCATTTTGTTTTATAATTCAGCCATGCAGAATTTTTACAGAAGACATCGCATGGAATTTTTAGGTCAGGAGGTAAGTTTCAATGTTTTTAAAGGGATTATTTGGCGGCGGAAAGGCTAAGAAGCAGATCTTAGCTCCGGCGGAAGGCAAGTGTGTTCCCATGAGCGAGGTAAATGACCCTACATTCAGTCAGGAGATATTGGGAAAAGGCATCGCAATCATCCCTGCTGTGGGAAAAGTTTATGCCCCTGCTGACGGGGAAGTGACAATGGTGTTTGAGACAAAGCATGCTTTGAGTGTGAAGACCAGTGACGGAGCCGAATTGATTATTCATATTGGGCTGGATACGGTCAATCTCCAGGGAAAATATTTTAATGCTCACGTAGCGGCAGGAGACAAGGTCAAGGCCGGCGATCTGCTGATGGAATTCGATATAGATAAGATCAAAGAGGCCGGATACGATGTGATTACTCCGGTGATTGTCTGCAATACACCTGATTACCCCAATATGGTTTGCCACACGGGAATGGATGTCAAGCCTGGGGATGTTGTGATCGATCTTTAAAATTCCGCTTCATCTGAACGGAAAACAGGATTCGGTTTAAACCACGGAATGGTTTAAATAAATAAGCAAAGTCCGAAAGGACGAGAAAGGGGTAGTTTTTATGACGAAATACCTTCAAAGACTAGGCAAATCCCTGATGCTCCCGGTAGCGTGTCTGCCGGTCTGCGGTATTTTGATGGGAATTGGCTACGCTCTCTGCCCGAGTACCATGCAAGGTGGAGAGGTAAACGGCATTCTGGAAATCATTGGATTCTTCCTGGTGAAGGCAGGAGGCGCGCTGATTGACAACATGTCATGGCTGTTTGCAGTCGGTGTTGCAGTCGGTATGTCAGATGACAACGATGGTACAGCGGGCCTTGCAGGTCTGGTTTCCTGGCTGATGATCACGAAACTCTTAAATCCATCGGTAGTTGCAACTCTGACCGGAGTTGCGGCAGACGCAGTAGACCTTGCTTACAGCAAGATTGAAACTCAGTTTATCGGTATCCTGGCAGGCTGCCTGGGCGGCGCTTGCTATAACAAATTTAAAGGTACCAGACTGCCGGCCTGGCTGTCTTTCTTCTCCGGAAAGCGCTGTGTTGCTATCATAACGGCAGTTCTTTCCATCATAGTAGCGGCAATCCTGTTCTTTGTATGGCCGATCATCTTTAATGCGCTGGTTGCATTGGGCGAAGGAATCATGGGACTTGGAGCAGTAGGAGCTGGTATCTATGCGTTCTTTAACCGTTTGTTAATCCCGTTCGGTCTCCACCATGCACTGAACAATGTATTCTGGTTTGATACCATCGGTATCGGTGATCTGTCCAACTTCTGGGCAGGCAAGACATCTGCTGATGTGGGCTGGAGCCTTGGAATGTATATGTCCGGTTTCTTCCCCTGCATGATGTTCGGTATTCCGGCAGCAGCGCTGGCAATGATTCAGTGTGCAAAAAAGGAAAAAAGAAAAGTAGCCATCGGTCTGTTAGGCTCCGCGGCTATCGCAGCATTTATCTGCGGTGTTACCGAGCCGTTTGAGTTTGCATTTATGTTCCTGGCTCCTGGTCTGTATCTGGTTTATGCTCTTCTGTACGGCGTATTTACAACCATTACAGTTATCACGGGCTTCCGCGCAGGCTTCTCCTTCTCCGCAGGACTTACCGACCTGGTATTCTCCGCAAGCCTTCCGGCAGCTCAGAAGACCTTGTTGATCATTCCTTTGGGAATTGCAGCAGCTCTTGTATTTTACATAGTATTCCGTGTAATGATTCCGGCGTTTGATTTCAAGACCCCTGGCCGTGAAGACGACGACGTTTCTGAGGATGAGTTGAATGTACAGCTTGCCAACAATGATTTCACCGCAATCGCCTCGATTGTTTTGGAAGGACTTGGCGGAAAAGGCAATGTAAAATCTCTGGATAACTGCATTACCAGACTGCGTCTGGAGATTGTAGACTATACAAAGGTAGATGAGAAGAAGATCAAATCTGCCGGCGTGGCAGGCGTCATCCGCCCCAGCAAGAATTCTGTTCAGGTAATTGTGGGAACACAGGTACAGTTTGTAGCAGATGAGATGAAAAAGATGCTGTAGGGATAATTGAATACAGTGGTACAGATTTTTGCGATCTGTATTAGTAAGTGAGAGAGAAAGGCTGTGGGAGAAATTCCGCAGCCTTTTGCAATTTTTCCTTGACATTATACTTGGTATATCCCTTACATTAGAAGTATCTAAAAGGAATTTTAACTGCTGGGAGGATCGAGATGAATATCGGTGAGCTGGAAAAAAGAACTGGAGTTTCAAAACAGAATATCCGCTTCTATGAGAGAAAGGGGCTTCTGAAGCCGGAGAGAAACGCCTGGAACCAGTATCGGGAATATACGGAAAAAGATGTCCAGGATCTTATGATGATCAAGATGTTCCGAAAACTTGGAATGCCTCTGGAGGAGATCGGCCATGTTCTGGAAAAAGACACAACAGTGGAGAGCGCTGTGAAAAAACAGTTGGACAGTCTTGAAAAAAAACAGAGGGAGCTGGATGGGGGCATTCGTATGTGCAGGAAGCTGTGCCGCGAAGAGTTAGAGACACTGGATCCGGTTCGCGTATTGAATGAGATGGAGGAGCTGGAGCACAGAGGAGAAAAATTTATGGCGATTGTGAATGATTACAAAACGGTAGCGGATGAGGAGCAGAAAAAAGCATTTTCGTTTCAGCCGGATAGTATGGTGCTGACCCCAAAGGAGTTTACGGATGCGCTCTTTCAATACGCAGATGAGAATCATCTGAATCTGGTTATCACAAAAGAGGGAATGTATCCGGTATTTGAGATTGATGGCGTAGAGTATGAGGCGGAGAGAGTTTTCCGCCGCTTTGGCGCTACCATACGCTGTAAGATGACGCATCCCGAGCAGGCGGAGGACGACAGCGTGCCGAAAGGGAGGAGAAATATATACCGATTCCTGAACAAATATCTTCTGGCGATTTTGCTGGTATGCTTTTTAGTGGCAACGCGGGGGAATCTTCAGGCTGGCATTTTAGTAGGCATCA
This sequence comes from uncultured Lachnospiraceae bacterium, assembly GCA_904395885.1. Taxonomy (GTDB): domain Bacteria; phylum Bacillota; class Clostridia; order Lachnospirales; family Lachnospiraceae; genus UMGS1370. The sequence goes on along the minus strand of CAJFOF010000024.1, from coordinate 22,455 downwards.
TCTTGATCCCGATTATGTATTGGATCTTAGGCCTGTGGTGACAATGATTTCTCTCTTTGACTTGGTAAAGCAGAAAAGAGTAGACCGGAATTAGAAATCGTGGTATGATAGGTGAAAGAAATTTTTGGAGAGTGAGGATATCGATATGATTTCAGAAAAGATGAAACCTTTTGTTCAGAATAATTCTGCTATCCGCGCCATGTTTGAAGAAGGAAAGAAGATGGCGTCCGTTTACGGAAAGGAAAATGTCTACGATTTCAGCCTGGGAAATCCCAGTGTTCCGGCGCCGGCTTCTGTAAAGCAGGCAATTTTTGACATCCTCAATGAAGAGGATGAAAATATGGTTCACGGCTATATGAGCAACGCCGGATTTGAGGATGTCCGTGAGGCCATCGCCCAGTCCTTGAACCGGAGATTCGGCACATCCTTCCACCAGGGCAATATTCTGATGACCGTGGGCGCTGCCAGCGGCATGAACGTAATCTTAAAGACTCTGTTAAATCCCGGCGACGAAGTGATCGCATTTGCCCCGTATTTCATGGAGTACGGTTCTTATGTTCGCAATTACGACGGAGTTTTGGTGGTAGTTCCGCCCAATACCGAGACCTTCCAGCCCAACCTGGAGAAGCTGGAGGCCATGATCACTCCGAAGACCAAGGCGGTTATCATCAATACCCCCAATAACCCCACCGGTGTGGTTTACTCCGCAGAGACGCTGACGGAAATCGGGCGGATCCTTGGGGAGAAGAGCGCCCAGATCGGCCATCCCATCGTGCTGATTTCCGATGAACCTTACCGGGAGCTGGCTTATGACGGAGTGGAAGTGCCCTTTGTCACGAAGTTTTATGCCAACACCGTTGTCTGCTATTCCTACAGCAAATCGCTGTCTCTGCCCGGCGAGCGTATCGGCTACCTGGCGATACCGGATGAGATGGAGGACAGCGAGAACGTGTTTGCCGCAGCCAGCATTGCAAATCGTGTGCTGGGAAGCGTCAACGCTCCGTCTCTGATGCAGAGGGTGATCAAGTGCTGTGTGGATGAGAAGGTCAATCTGGAGGCCTATGACAAGAACCGCAACCTGCTGTACAATGGACTGAAGGAATTAGGATTTTCCTGCACTAAGCCGGAGGGAGCTTTTTACCTTTTCGTAAAATCCCCGTTGGCAGACGAAAAAGAGTTTGTAGATATCTGCAAGAAGCACCGGGTTCTGGTAGTGGGAGGAGCTTCCTTCGCCTGCCCGGGGTATGTGAGGATCGCCTACTGCGTATCCTATGAACAGATCGAGAGATCTCTGCCGGCATTTAAGGAGATCGCGGCGGAGTGCGGCCTATGAGCCAGTGGAAGCAGTGGGTGCGGAGGGTTGAGCCCTACGTGCCCGGAGAACAGCCGGCGGGGACGGATCTGATCAAGCTGAATACCAATGAAAATCCCTACCCGCCTGCGCCCGGAGTTCAGAGGGCGCTGAAGGAGATGGACGGCGCTGCCTTCCGAAAATATCCGGATCCGGCGGCTTTCGGCCTGGTAAAGGTTCTGGCAGAGCGCTACGGCGTAGATGAGGATCGAATTTTTGTGGGTGTGGGGTCAGACGATGTATTGGGGATGGCGTTTCTTACCTTTTTTAACTCAGACAAGCCCATTCTGTTCCCGGACATCAGCTATTCCTTCTACCCGGTGTGGGCGGATCTGTTTCAGATCCCTTACCGCACGCCCAGACTGGATCAGGATTTTCGGATTGTCAAGGAGGACTATCTGACAGAGAACGGAGGAATCATTTTCCCAAATCCCAACGCTCCAACCGGCCTTCTGATGCCATTAAAGGAGATAGAAGAAATCGTTTCCCGAAATCAGGATTCCGTGGTCATTGTGGACGAGGCATACATCGATTTCGGCGGGGAATCTGCCGTCAGACTGACGGATCAATACGACAACCTGCTGGTGGTTCAGACCTTCAGCAAGTCCAGGTCCATGGCAGGCATGAGGATCGGATACGCCATCGGGCAGCCGGAGCTGATCAAAGCTCTCTCGGATGTAAAATATTCCTACAATTCATACACGCTGAACCTGCCGTCGCAGATTCTGGGAGTTGAGGCAGTGAAGGATGAGGAGTATTTCCGGAAAACTACGGGTCAGATCATTGCTGTCAGGGAAGCGGCAAAAAAAAGGCTGGCAGAGCTGGGATTTTCTTTCCCGGATTCCATGGCGAATTTCATCTTTGCCTCCCATGAGAGAATTCCGGCCAAGGAGATCTTTGAGGTACTGAAAAGAGAGCGGATCTATGTCCGGTATTTTAATCAGCCCAGGATCGACGGGTATCTGAGGATCACCGTGGGCACAGAGAAGGAGATGGAAGCCCTGTTCCGTTTTTTGGAAACCTACCTGAAGAATCATTGAAAATAGAGTCCTATGGACGGCTGTTATCTGTTAGAAAGCCTTTTCTGAAAAAAGAGATTCAGATCCCGTTTGACGGTTGCGTATTTCTTCTCAGGGACAGGGATACTGCTGCCATCCTGCATAGTGATTTGGAATCGGGAGATAGATTCCGCACAGGTCGGATTGATCAGATAGCTGGAATGGGGACGATAGAGAACATCGGGGTATTTTTCGGCCAGCATGGAGACCGATTCATGGATTAAAAAATCGCCGGTAGTCATATGGAACAGGGTATGGGTGCGCCTGCTCTCTGCCCAGACAATCAGACTGTCTAGAAAATAGTAGACAGTCTGATTGTCGCCTTTTAAAGGAATTCGCCGTACTGGAGGCCTGCACTGAGGAATAGGACTATAGAGATATTCTCTCAGGTGGAGGGGATAAAGCCTCTCACGGGGATCCTGATCCAAAGAATTGGAGATGTGGACCATACGGATGATCCAGCTTTTTTCTACAGAGCCATCCGGCTGTCGGACTTTGTGACAGTTCCATGTGCACTGAGTTCTCTGCTCATAGCCGATGACGGAGCCATCCGGATAGTGGGCGTCGAGAACATAAAGAAGAATGACCTCACAGAAAAATTTGCTGCAGGGGACTAGAGAAGCAGTCAGATTGCCGACAGAGAAAAAGGCTGGGACGGGAGACACCGCCTGCTTAAAAATTTCTTTTTTGCTGCGGAGCCAGCGGCCGCGGCAAGGAGGGATCCAGAGGGCGTCTTCGGCAAGCCATCTGAAAAGAGGATGGAGATTATTCTGATAATATTCTGTGAAAATATAGGCAGATAAAGGCAGCAGGTCTTTCTGGGTCATAAATTCTCCTGTTCAGAAGCGATCATAAATTTGCACGAAGGACAGTGGCAGTGGGAAGGAGGACTGTATGAATCAGGTCATCTTGTCCTTCTGTATACCGATGCTAACATAGTTTTTCAAAGAAAGTCAAGAATAACTGCTAACCGGGTGCTCTGTTCACCAAATGTTACCATACCGTTAAAAACGAAATCTGGCTATTGAAGACGGGGCTGTTTTATGATATACTCTATCCCAAAATTATTTTGAGGAGGAAAAATTTATTATGGATTCAGATGACCCTGACGGGAATACGATTGCATTCCAATTGTTGCTGCTGTTGTTTCTTACCTTGGTGAACGCCTTTTTTGCAGGAGCAGAGATGGCCGTGGTGTCTGTCAACAAGAACAAAATTAAAAAATTGGCAGAGGACGGAAATCGGAAAGCTATGTTAATTCAAACGCTGCTTGAAGATTCTACGAAATTTTTGTCAACGATTCAGGTCGCGATCACATTTGCTGGATTCTTTTCCAGTGCATCGGCGGCTACCGGAATTTCTCAGATTCTGGGAAATTGGATGGGAAGTTTTGGCCTTCCATACAGTAACACCATTGCTGTGGTCCTTGTAACGATTGTTCTGTCATACTTTACATTGGTATTCGGCGAACTTGTACCAAAGCGAATTGCCCTGCAGAAGGCAGAATGGTTTAGTCTTTTTTCGGTGAAACCTATCTATATGATTTCTGTCGTGCTTTCACCATTCATCAAGCTGCTGTCCCTTTCAACCAATGGATTCCTTCATATTATCGGGATGAAGACAGACAATCTGGAGGAGGCAGTTTCAGAGGAAGAAATCAAGGCGATGCTGGAGACAGGCAGCGAGACTGGGGTCTTTAACGAGACGGAAAAAGAGATGATCAATTCTATCTTTTCTTTCGATGATAAGACGGCGAGAGACGTTATGGTCTCCAGAAGAGAGGTGTTTGCTGTAGATGCCGAGGAACCTCTTGGGGACTATCTGGATGACATTTTGGAATACGGTTATTCCAGAATGCCAGTTTATTCCGGAACCATCGACAATATCATCGGCGTCCTTTATATGAAAGATTTTATTGTGGAGATGCGGAAAACGGCATTTTCCGATCTGGATATCCGCAGCATTATGAGGCCGGCTTACTGCGTCCCGGACAGCAAAAACGCAGACGTTCTGTTCAGGGAGATGCAGCAGACCCAGAATCGCATGGCAATCTTGATTGACGAGTACGGTGGATTTTCTGGTATTGTCACCATGGAAGATCTGGTGGAGGAGATTGTAGGTGATTTGCAGGATGAGGGAGAGCCGGTAGAAGAAGAACTGAAAAAGCTGGATGACTATACTTATTTGGTGGATGGTTCTATGCTGGTGGAAGATGTGAATGACAAGCTGCATCTGAACTTGCAGACTGGGAGCTATGATACAGTTTCAGGATTTTTGATTGAGCATTTGGGATATATTCCCAAGAAGGGCCAGGATATCCAGTTGACGATTGAAGACAATGTATTTAAGATTCAAGAAATGGCGGATAAAAGAATCAGCAAGGTTCTGCTGAAATTGCCAGAAGAGAAGAAAACGGCATAAATACATGAATACTGGAAAAGATTAAGATGAGGGGATGCGTCAATAGGCGCGTCCCACTTTTATTTTTCGCTTAGATGTGACAGGCAGTTCGGGGATCAGATTGACAGATTGGCCCCATCCACCTATAATGGATGCATATTCATGGCAGGACAAGGAGGGAATACAGGTGAAACAATGTATGGATGCAGACAATCTGCACCGTCGGCTGAAAAAGATCATTGGTCAGGTACAGGCGATTGACCGCATGGTTGATGAGGACGTACCGTGTGAAGATATTTTGGCGCAGATCAATGCGGCAAAGTCGGCCCTTCACAAAGTAGGGCAGGTAGTGCTGGAAGGGCACATTAACCACTGCGTTCGGGATGGAATCGAACATGGTGATGCGGAGCAGACGATTAAAAGCTTTACGAAAGCAGTAGAGCGGTTTGCAAATATGAAATAAGATGGGACAGAAAAAATTACAGAAAACAGAGGACAAACGTATGAGTGAGAAAAAGCGTGAAACTTTAAACGGATGGCAATCGGTGCTTTTGCTGGTGTGCATTATTGCATCGGTTGCCGTGTGTATCAGCATGAAAGTGGGAGGCCCTATGATTGGGCTGTTCTTTTCGTGGATGATCATTTATGGTTTTTGTATAATATTTCGAATTGATTATAAGAGGATTCATCAAGGCGCTTACGATGCCTTGAGGGTCGTTTTGCCAACTATGGCAATTTTGATGGCTATCGGTGTGCTTATTGGAACATGGATGCAGTCAGGCACCATCCCTACGATCATCGTATATGGACTGAAGGCTATCAATCCGACCTTCCTTCTTCCTTTTACTTTAATCTTTACAGCTGTGATCAGCTTAGTGACAGGGACTTCTTACGGTTCTGCCGGAAGCGCCGGCGTGGCGATGATGGCCATTGGTCATGCCATGGGAATCAATCCGGGAATGGTAGCAGGCGCCGTTATCTGCGGAGCCATGTTCGGGGATAAATTGAGTCCCTTTTCTGATACCACCAATCTGGCTCCGGCTGTTGCAGGAGCCAAGTTGGGAGACCATGTTAAGAGCATGATATGGACAACGATTCCGCCAATGGTGATTAGTATTGTGATCTTTACTGTTCTGGGGATTTCTCAGACTTCTGGCGGATATGATCCGGGAGATCTGAATTCTTATATTAATTATCTGGAAGGAAGTTTCCATATCGGATGGGTGACTTTGATACCGGCGATCTTGATCATTGTGCTTTTGCTGTTCAGGGTAGGGGCATTTGAAGCTTTGGGAATCGGTGCCATCGCCGGGGCAGTAACCGCCATGGCGGTTCAGGGGGCAGACCTGAAATCAGTGCTGACCGTGGCGTATAACGGATTTACCAGTGATACCGACATGGCAGTATTGAAATCTATCCTGAACCGGGGAGGTATGAGCAGCATGCTCCAATATGTGGCCATTATTACCTTTGCAGTGGGCATGGGAGGTATGCTGGATAAGCTGGGTGTGCTGGACAAGATTTTGTCTGTATTTATTAAGAAGATTCACAGTGACGGGACGCTGATTCTGGCCACGCTGATCGTCGGATATATTACCAGTCTGGTAAGCGGATCAAGCCCAATGTCCCATGTATTGACCGGAAGGCTGATGCAGCCGCTATTCCAGGAAAGAGGAATTGAGCCGAGAATTCTGTCCAGGTGCCTGGAAGACAGCGGAACTCTGGCAGGACCAATGATTCCTTGGCACGGATACGGCATCTATATGGCGGGAACTCTGGGCGTGACATGGTCCCAGTATATTCTGTTTGTTCCGCTTTTGTGGTTGACACCGATCTTTTCTATCTTTTACGGCTTTACGGGAATTTCAATTCTTCATACCAAGAAAAACGAACAGTAGACCAAAGGGGCCAGGCATGGGAAATGTCTGGCCCCTTTGCTAAAATTGGATAACATAAGAAACTGCTGTATGCCATTGGAAAAATAATCCTTTCCACTTTATACGTTTAATATTATAATATCATAAAACGAAAAAATCAAAAAGAAGTCAGCGAAGGCAATGAGAAAGGAGTATGCTTTATGGCAAAGAATGAAAAAATGGAACTGTCCGGGCTTTCAGAACTGCCATACACTTCTATGATAAATGGCTTTCGGGTCCGGCCCGGGCTTTTTCAGATAAAAGGCGCCATGGCTGTTCCGGGAGGTGTCAGCTTTACGATTCAGTCTTCTTACGGAACTTCCTGCGAACTGTGCCTGTTTCACAGAAAAGAGCAGGAGCCTTATGCAGTATTGCCGTTTCCGGACGACTGCCGGATTGGAAATACATTTTCCATGCTGGTATTCGGTTTAGACATTAATGAATTTGAGTATGCGTACCGGGTGGACGGGCCGTATGACCCGTTCAGAGGACTATTGTTTGATAAATCGAAATATCTTCTCGACCCGTATGCCAGAGCGGTGACAGGCCAGAGCGTATGGGGCAGCCCAAAGCTGCCGGGAAGCACTTACCATGCCAGAGTGGTGGAGGACGTCTTCGATTGGGGAGGATATCGGGATCATCGGATTCCCTTCCAGGACATGGTGATTTATGAAACTCATGTCAGAGGATTTACAAAACATCCGTCTTCTGGCGTGAAGCATCCGGGGACTTTTGAAGGGCTTTTAGAAAAATTGCCTTACCTTTTGGAGCTGGGAATCAATACGATAGAACTGATGCCGATTTTTGAATTTGACGAGATGGCTGGCGCCAGAAATGTCAACGGAAACCAGTTGGTGGACTATTGGGGATACAATACAGTCTGTTTTTACTCTCCCAATACCAGCTATACGGCAGCAGTAGAATACAATCATGAGGGGACTGAGCTGAAAAAATTGGTTCGGGCCTGCAATGCCAACGGAATCGATGTGATTCTGGATGTAGTATTTAACCATACGGCGGAGGGAAACGAGCTGGGGCCGTGTTTTTCTTTTAAAGGTCTGGACAATAACGTCTATTACATGCTCACACCGGATGGGAAGTATTACAATTTTTCCGGTGTGGGAAATACTCTGAATTGCAATCATCCGATTGTGAGAGAATTTATTCTGGACTGTCTCAGACATTGGGTGATAGAATATCGGGTAGATGGTTTCCGCTTTGATCTGGCGTCTATTTTGGGCAGAGATGAGAGCGGAAGGCCGCTGGCAAAGCCCCCGCTTCTGGAAAGTCTTGCATTTGATCCTATTTTAGGCCATGTAAAGCTGATCGCAGAGGCCTGGGATGCCGGCGGATTGTATCAGGTCGGCTCCTTCCCGTCCTGGAACCGGTGGGCGGAATGGAACGGCAGATACCGGGATGATATGCGCCGGTTTCTGAAGGGAGACGAGGGAACCGCCTATGCGGCTATTCAGAGGATCTGCGGTTCGCTGGATCTTTATCCGCCTGGAGACAGGCAGAATGCTTCTGTGAATTTTCTGACTTGTCACGACGGTTTTACCCTGTACGATTTATATGCGTATAACGAGAAACATAATGAAGCCAATGGCTGGAATAATACGGATGGAGCCAATGATAATAATAGCTGGAACTGCGGGGCAGAGGGAGAAACCGATGATTTACAGGTGCTGGCCCTGAGGGACAGGATGCGAAAGAACGCGTTTGCTGTGCTGATGGTAAGCCGGGGAGCGGTTATGTTTCCGGCCGGGGACGAATTCTGCAATACTCAGTTTGGCAATAACAATCCTTACTGCCAGGACAATGAGATTTCCTGGCTGGACTGGGGCAGATTGAAGGACAACGAGTCTCTGTTCCGATTTGTCGCGGATATGATCGCATTCCGCAAGAGCCATCCGGTAGTTCGTGGCAAAACGGCCCCGGCCCATTGCGGGTGGCCGGACATATCTCTTCATAACGGTGCCGCCTGGAATGGGAGCGTCGATGGGTATACGCGGCAGATCGGCATTATGTTCTGCGGCAGGAATGAAGGCGATACAGAAGATGACTGGGTATTTCTGGCGGTCAATGCACACTGGGAACCTCATTGGCAGGAACTGCCCGCGCTGCCGGAGGGATATTCCTGGCGGCTGGAGATGGATACATCGAATGAAAGCCCGTCGGCTCCGCTGAGAGCTTTTGACGGGAGAGGGTTGGAGATCGCAGCAAGGTCTGTGGTAATTTTTGCGGCGTACCCGGTTTCGGGGCGTCCAAGGCCACGGTGATGATATCGGTATTGAAAAGAAAGTTAAGGAGGCAGATAATCGAAAATGGGACATTTGACAACAAAGGATGCATACAAAAATCTGGAAGAGCGCATCAACTGGTTTACTCAGGGAGCTCCGGCGTCGGAAACGCTATACAAGATTCTCCAGGTCTTATACACGGAGAAGGAGGCAAAGTGGGTGGCCCTTTTGCCGGTCCGGCCATTTACCCTAAAAAAGGCGGCGAAGATCTGGGGAACTTCGGAGGCCAAGGCTGAGAAATTTTTGGATCATCTCTGCGATAAGGCCCTTCTGGTAGATTCTTTTTACAAGGGAGAAAGGCGGTTTGTCATGCCGCCGCCAATGGCCGGTTTTATTGAGTTTGCCCTGATGAGAACCAGAGGGGATATTGACCAGAAATATCTGGCTGAATTGTATTACCAGTACATGAACGTGGAAGAAGATTTTGTGAAGGATCTGTTCTTTGTCACAGAGACAAGGCTTGGGCGGGTGTTTGTCCAGGAACCGGTTCTCACAAATGACAAGATGAATCACATTCTGGACTTTGAGAGAGCAACCCATATTGTGGAAGAAGCAGAGTATATCGGCCTGGGGCTTTGCTACTGCCGCCACAAGATGTACCACGCCGGCCATCCCTGCGAGATCAATGCTCCCTGGGAGGTCTGTATGACCTTTGACAATGTGGCCCGTTCTCTGGCGGAGCATAAAGGCTACGCCCGCCTGATCTCCAAGGAGGAGGCAAAGGAAGTGCTGCAGCTCTCCTATGAGAGCAACCTGGTACAGATCGGGGAAAATGTCAGAGAACACCCGGCCTTTATCTGCAACTGCTGCGGATGCTGCTGCGAAGCTCTTCAGGCTGCGAGACGGTTTAGTCCCATGCAGCCGGTAGCCACCACCAATTACATCCCTGAGGTCTCCGTTGAAACCTGTGTGGGCTGCGGAAAATGTGAGAAGGTATGCCCCATTTTGGCGATTTCCATGGAAACTCCGGGAGAGGACGATGTCAGAAAGAAGAAATGGGCGAAGGTAGATACGGAGATCTGCCTGGGATGCGGCGTCTGCGCCAGAAATTGTCCCACCAAGGCCATCAAGCTGGAAAGACGGCCGGTTCAGATCATTACGCCGGTCAACAGCACTCACCGATTCGTTCTTCAGGCCATTGAGAAGGGAACTCTTCAAAATCTGGTTTTTGACAACCAGGCATTTGCCAACCACAGAGCGATGGCTGCGGTTTTCGCCACGATTTTGAAGCTGCCGCCAGTGAAGCAGGCTCTGGCCAGCAAACAGTTCAAATCCGTTTATCTGGACAAACTGCTGTCTCTCCAATACAAATATCCTTCCAGGGAAAAAGCGGCGAAGGGAGAATAATGGCTATGGATTTTTATCAGAGAGTCGGTGTGGTCTGCCGGGAAATTCCGAAAGGAAAGGTGGCTACCTACGGCCAGATCGCCCTTCTCTGCGGAAAACCCCAAAATTCAAGGCAGGTGGGCTATGCTTTGAACCGTGGACTGGCAGGGCCGGATATTCCGGCCCACAGAGTCGTGAATCATCAGGGTTATCTGACGGGAGCGAAAGCGTTTGAGACGGATGACGCGCAGAAGAAGCTGCTGGAAACGGAGCATGTGGAAGTGACAGAGGAGCGGCCCGGGATATTCCGGGTCGCCCTTTCCGTTTACGGGTGGAAAACGACTCTGGACGAGGCGGAGACGTTTTACCGGATGTTTCAGGGTCAGGACTCATCTCCAGGGGAATAATCGTTGCAGGGTTCTGCAGACCAGGTAAGGGAATGGCCGTCAGAAACCACAGAAACAGTGCCCTGCAGATCGGTGCGGAATACAGGGATTTCCATGGCTTCCAGCTTTTCCATGGTAGTGTCGTGAGGATGACCGTAGGAATTGTCTTTGCCACAGCTTATAACTACATATTCCGGGACGGCATTCTGCAGAAGTTCCCAGGAGGAAGAAGTGCCGCTGCCATGGTGGCCGGCTACATATACTGTGCTGGAGAGAGAATTTCCCCACTGGCTGCACATGGCGGCCTCCTCATCATATCCGGCGTCCCCGGTTAGAAGAAAGCTGGTGTCGCCGTAAGCGATCCGGATGGCGAGAGAGTTATTATTGGAGTCATTTTCATCAATTGAGACAGGCCCCAGAACTGTAAAAGAGGCGCTTCCTAGCACATAGGTATCTCCGACAGAGGGATGTATCGGCGTCAGCCCTTTTTCCGCCGCAAGTTCCTGATAAGATTGAAAAAGTTTGGTATCTGTTTCATAGTCTGGAGCCAGAAGCGTGTCCACAGGAAAGCGGGACAAAGCGCCGATGACTCCGTTTAAATGGTCTGCGTCATAGTGGGAAGCAATGACATAATCCAGTGAAGAGACCCCGTGCTCAAGAAGGTAGCTCACCACAAAGGAAGAGTGGCTTCGGTCACCGCCGTCGTACAGGAGGAAATGGCCGTCAGACTGGACCAGGACGCTGAGTCCCTGGCCCACGTCCAGGACGGTCATCTGGAAAGAGGACGTTTCAGATACAGAAGGCGTTTCCGCGATAGCCTGGGTTTCCTTTTCCGGTCGAAGAATCTCCTCCAGCTTGGTTCCGGCTTCCCTGAGCCAGGAGTCCAGATCGTCTGCGGCATCGGACAGGTCCGGGAAAGATCCGCCTGGAGATGCAGCGCTTCCCGTCTGAGGAACAGGACCCTCCGGCCTGATATAGGGGGATTGGTCTCCCTGAAAAAGAATGCCGACAATCAGCAGAAAACAAAAAAGAAAGGCCGGGAAGGCGGATAGCCCGGGCCTTTTTCTTTTGGAATTTTTTTTACCCATACGGTTCTCCTTGGGCGGCATGAGTTATCCGGAAAAGAGGATAGCCGCCCGGCTGGTATATAGTTTATCAGAAGAAAGGGCCGGTGTAAACTGGCATTATAACTGAATGGCAGGGCGGTACCGACGGAGCCAAAAGTCGATCTGAATCACATAGGCCATCATCTGGGGGGCAGCCATCAGTTGGCCGTACCAGGGCTTTCCGTAATCGGAGGGGCTGGAGAGGAAACGGAGAACTTTGTTTCGGTCCAGGAAGGAAAGAGAGGGGGAATGGGGGTCTTCCAGGATTTCTCTGACCCGCCCGGCCAGGAGTTCTTCATACCGCTTGTCGTAGGTTTTGGGATAAGGGGATTTTCTGCGGAAGAGAATTTCATCTGGCAGAAATTCTTTTCCAGCCTGGCGGAGAAGATTTTTTACCACCCCGTCTTTGGCCTTCATTTCCCAGGGGACGTTCCACAGGTATTCTACGATCCGGTGGTCGGCGAAGGGAACCCGTGCTTCCAGACCGCTGTACATGCTGGTTCTGTCCATTCGGTTTAGCAGGGTCTGCATGAACCAGATAAGGTTCAAATATGAGATTTCCCTTCTTCTGGCTTCCTCCGGGCTTTCCCCGGCCAGAACAGGAACCTGGGAGACAGAGGATGCGTAAGCTTCCTGAACATAGCTTTCCATCTGAAGTTCATGGAGAAAATCATCGGATAGCAGGACCTGACGGGCACTCAGATCCATGGTCCAGGGAAATGTGCCGGCGTCAAAACACTCCTGTTTGTGGAACCAGGGATAGCCGCCAAAGATCTCGTCGGCGCACTCACCGGTAAGGGCTACTTTGCATGTTTTTTTGACCTGTGAGCAAAAATACAGCAGGGAGGAATCCACGTCAGCCATGGCGGGAAGGTCGTGGGCCTTCACCGAATCTTCCAGGAGCCGGAACTGATCCTGAGTAGTACATTCCAGGAAATGGTGATCGGAATCCAGATAGTCTGCCATTGTCTCAACAAAGGGCCGGTCCTGAGAAGGCTGAAAAGCATTGGCCTTGAAATTTTTTTCATTGTCAGTAAAATCAAAGGAAAAGGTGATCAGCTTTTGGTTTTTCTTTTTCAACTCCCGGGCGCATACCGAAGAGACAAGGCTGGAATCCACTCCCCCGGAGAGAAATGTACAGAGCGGAACGTCGGACACCATCTGCCGCTTAATGGAATCTTCGATCAAAAAGGCTGTCTTTTCAATGGTTTTTTCATAACTGTCCTCGTGGGGATAGCTTTCCAGGTTCCAATACTGATGGGTGGTGATGCCGTCTCCGGAAGCGATGAGAAAGGTGCCGGGCAGGACTTCATGAATGCCTCGGAAGACTCCTTTTCCTCTGGTCCGGGCAGGGCCGATGCTGAAGATCTCATTCAGCCCTTCACGGTCTACCACAGGGGCAAAGCCAGGGTAGGCGAGGATGCCTTTTATCTCTGAAGAAAAAAGAAAAATACCGTCCTGGAACCCATAGAAAAGAGGCTTTACTCCAAGCCGGTCCCGGTAGAGAAGGAGGGATTGCCTGATGGGGTCGGCGATGGCGAGGGCAAAGATACCGTTGAGTTTCTTTACAAATTCCGGACCGAATTCCAGGTAAGAGGTCAGAATGACTTCTGTATCACTGGAGGTCTCAAAAGTATGGCCAAGGGCTTCCAGTTCCTGGCGCAGTTCGTCAGTATTGTAAAGCTCTCCATTGTATGTGATCCCCCAGGTATGGCTGTCTATGGTTTTCAGGAGAGGCTGATGACCGGTCACCAGATCCACGATCTCCAGACGAACCTGGGCCAGACCGAAGATTCCAGACAGCCATACGCCCTCATCATCCGGCCCGCGCCGTTTCTGAGATTGGTTCATGTCCTGCAAAATCTGTTGGAGGCAGAGAGCGCATTCTCTGCCTGGTTTTTCAGGAAGCAAAAAACCGGATATTCCGCACATATTAATAAACACTTCCTTTCAAGGCTTTTAAAGAAGGAGACAGGCAACTGCAAAAGCGCAGGCAAAACCGATGAGTACCGGAAGAAAATTTTTTCGCGCCAGTTCCAGCGGATTGACGTTACAGATGGCGGCCACAGGGATCAGCCCCCAGGGGACGATTGTGCCTCCGCCTACAAAGACTGCAGTGATCTGTCCCAGCGCTGCCAGGATAGGGACAGAAGCTCCGACGGCAGAGCCAAAGGTGTGAGCCAAGGCTCCGGTGAGGGGAAGGCCGGAAAAACCGGATCCATCTAACCCCGTAAGCGCTCCGACAATCATCTGGATGGCCGCGATCAGATATGGATTTAAAGGTGCGTGGGACGCAAGCCAGATAGCCCAGTCATTCATGATGCCGGTCTGAAATTGTTCTCCCATGATTTCCCCAATCCCTTCACCTCCTAAAAAGAAAAAGGCGCCGATGGCGATGACCGGAGCAAAGATGCGGATGGCAAAAAGAAAACCGTCAGTAAGGTAACTGGTGATTTTTTCCAGAGATTGGTTTCCAAATCCCAGCACAGAGCCAAGGCACATGAGGAGAACGGCAGTTCCGGAGACAATACTGGTAGCTTCCCCGCCGCTTAAATGGAGAAATACCATGGCTGCTACATCTCCCAGAAAGGCCAGAGGCGTGGCGGTTGCCAAAATGTAGGATGCTCTGGAGAGTCTGGGTGCGGCTTCTTCCTCCACGTCGAGGGAAGAGCAGACGCTGACCCGGTGGGGCAGAGCTGCCATAGATTTCCGGTTCAATAGAAAAGCGGAGACGACAGTTGCGATTCCCATGGCTAAGAATACAGGGCGGCCTTCTGATAATATCTGGTCTGCAGAGATTCCGGCAGCAGAAGCCGATATGGCAGGCGCCCCCTGGATCACAACATCATAGCTTAAGGCAAAGCCATGGCCGAACAGATTCATTGCCATAGCTGCAGCGATGGGCTTTAAGCCTCCGCGAACAGCAAAGGGCAGCATGATCGCGCCTACCAGGGCTACGGAAGGGGAGGGCCACAAAAATAAAGAAAATAGCAGCATGGAGATTCCCAGAATCCACCAGGTGACAGAGGGCGTCTTCATGATCCGGCCCATGGGCCGCATTAAAAGAAAGTCGCTCCCAAGATCTGTAAGGCATTTGGACAGAGCTGTGACCAGGGCAATTGTGGCAATGACTTCCATAAACTGTTTTCCTGCGTATAACATGGCGTTAAACACCGTCTGAATTCCTCCGATGACACTTCCAAGCCCTATTGTCCCCAATAGGAAAAGAAATGCAATACACACAGCAGGAGTGTCTCTGCGGAGGATCATAACGCCAAGAATCGTGACGACTCCAACCAGATAAAGGAAATGAAGAGGCGTCAGGGCGGTTGCAGTTGCTAACATATCAGTACTCCTGATTTAAATTATACTTTAACATATGAAGGGATTTATGAGCCGTGCAGGGGATAGAAAGAATTTTATGACGGGTTGACAAGCCTGCGGCTGGCGGGATACAATAAAAAAACTGGATTTTATCACTGTAATTGCATCCGTTTAGGACAGCGGAACCCTATATAAGAAAAATAGAAGCAAGGAGAAAGAAAATGGAACTGAAAAAAATTATCCGGGATGTTTTATGGATTATTGCCGGGAATACCATATATGCCCTTGGAGTAGTAATGTTTTTGCTGCCCAACGGTTTTATTATGGGGGGAACCACAGGATTGTCCCTGGCAGCCGAGCACTATCTGGGAATTCCCATGACGGGATTTGTTTCCATGTTCAATATTGGAATGTTCCTGCTGGGAGCGGCAGTGCTGGGAAGGAAGTTTGCCATGACTACCATTATCAGCAGTTTTTATTACCCTCTGATCCTGGGCATTTTGCAGCAAATTCCATTTTTGCCTCAGACGGGAGTGGATGTGATGCTGGCGGCTGTATTTGGAGGCGCAATGATCGGCATTGGAATTGGAACCGTTATTCGCAGCGGAGCCTCCACAGGCGGTATGGATATTCCGCCGCTGATTGCCAAGCGGCTCTGGGGGATTCCGGTTTCCGTCGGTCTGTATGCCGGCGATTTCCTGATATTACTTCTGCAGGCCACATTCTCTGACAGAAACCAGATTCTGTATGGAATTTTTTTAGTCTGCCTGTACACGTTGGTTTTGAATCAGGTGCTGGTGTCCGGTGAATCAAAGACACAGGTAAAGATTATCAGCTCTAAGTACGAAGAAATTAATGAGATGATCAACGGAGAGATCGACCGGGGAACGACTTTGCTTCACAGCGAGACCGGATTTTTGCGGGAACAGCGTCCCGTGATCCTGACGGTAATCGCCAACAGAGAGCTGGCCCGCCTGAACCGGGAGATTCAAAGAATAGACCCAGAAGCATTTCTCATCGTCAGCCCGGTCAAGGAAGCGCGGGGGAGAGGATTTTCCCTTCCAAGGCTTTGGGAAAACAAGGATGGGGGAAAAGGCTGAAAGTCAGCCTCTGCAGAATACGGTGATTTCTTTCGGAACTGTAATGGCTGGGATACTTCTGGTAGTTTCGGAATACAGAACCATCAGAAAGCTGTCGCCGGGAATAGCCATGACTCTCTGGCCGTTTGGCGTCCGGATCTGGGTATTTTGGTCAGGGTTGAGTTTGAGTGTGCCGTCAGAATTTACCAGATCCTGGCTGAAAATATCCAGGACAGCCTGAAGTCCGTCGCCGGTTTTTGCAACGGCAAGAGCGGTGTATCGGGGCGGATAGATCAGAACCATAGGGGCATCCGGATCATAGAAAGCAGTAATGGTATCGCCGGGATTTAGAGGCTGGCATCCCATCACATAGGTATTTGCAGTCAACAGAAGAGAAACCGGGCCTCCGGCCGTCTGAAGGTCGAGGAGAAAAGAGCAAAGATTTCCGGCAGAAGTATCCTGAAGGCTATTAACAGCCTGAATGACGCCGGTTATGGATGGATAAGCGTTCATAGAGAACCTCCCAGAAAGAAGTCTAATCTAAGGTATGACGCTGCAGGAAAACTGTGACTGAAATGGCCGGCAACATGGAGTCCTGAGGTTAAGGCCGGAAAGATTGAAAAATACAGTTTCTGGTGATATGATAACGGAAAATGCAAAAATAGGAGGTAACAGGATGAAAACAGAAGTTACAAGAGAACAGGCTCTCGGCCTGCTGAAAAAATATAATCAGGAGCCTTTCCATCTCCTTCACGCCCTGACGGTAGAAGGAACGATGCGCTGGTATGCCGGGGAGCTGGGTTATGGGGACGATGGGGATTTTTGGGCCATGGCAGGCCTGCTCCATGATGTGGATTTTGAAAAATACCCGGAGGAGCACTGCAAAAAGGCTCCGGAGCTTTTGGCCGAGATCGGAGCAGAGCCGGAGCTGGTTCACGCTGTCTGCAGTCACGGGTATGGGCTGTGTTCCGATGTGGAGCCAGAGCACCAGATGGAAAAGGTGCTGTTTGCCGCCGATGAGCTGACGGGACTGATCGGGGCGGCCATAAAGATGCGCCCGTCCAAAAGTGTTATGGATCTGGAGGTCTCCAGCCTGAAGAAGAAGTTTAAAGATAAGCGTTTTGCCGCGGGGTGCTCCCGGGATGTGATCAGGCAGGGGGCGGAGCGCCTTGGCTGGACTCTGGACGAGCTGATGGAAAAGACCATCCTGGCCATGCGCTCCTGCGAGGAATCCGTCAATCAGGAGATGGAAAATCTGTAAAATTTCTTGACAGTCCTTTTAAATCAGGGTATCATTTTCAGAAGCAGCGTCTGGGACGCGACGAAAGATGAGGAGAATGAAAATGAAAAAGGTTGTAAAGTTCGGCGGCAGCTCCCTGGCCAGTGCCAGGCAGTTCAAAAAAGTAGGCGACATTATTCGCGCTGACAAGGCCAGACGCTATGTAGTGCCATCGGCCCCGGGAAAGCGCAATGATAAGGATGAAAAGGTGACGGATCTTCTGTATCAGTGCTACGATGCAGCGTCCACCGGGGGAAGCTATAAAAAAATCCTGGAAAAAATCAAGAAGCGTTACACAGATATTATCGACGGCCTTGACCTGAATCTGAATCTGGATCATGAGTTTGACCGGATCGAAGAGAACTTTACAGCGGCTGCCGGGAGAGATTATGCCGCTTCCAGAGGAGAATACTTAAATGGCCTTGTCATGGCCTGCTATCTGGGCTATGAGTTTATCGACGCGGCGGATGTGATCTCTTTTGACGATAAAGGAAATCTGAACTTTGAGGAGACCAATCGGGAGCTGGCAGAGCGACTGGAGCATGTGGACAGGGCGGTCATTCCCGGCTTTTACGGTTCCAGTACAGACGGCAGCATCAAAACCTTTTCAAGAGGCGGTTCTGATATCACCGGTTCTCTGGTGGCCAGAGCCATCCATGCAGACATGTACGAGAACTGGACGGATGTTTCCGGATTTTTGGTGGCGGATCCCAGGATCATTGAGGATCCGGAGGTCATCGAGACCATCACGTACCGGGAGCTGAGAGAGCTTTCCTATATGGGGGCCAGCGTACTTCACGAGGACGCCATTTTTCCGGTGAGAAAAGAGGGAATCCCCATCAATATCCGCAATACCAATAAGCCAGAGGAGAAGGGAACCCTCATTGTGGAGAGCACCTGCCGCAAGCCCCGGTACGTCATCACCGGGATCGCAGGAAAGAAGGGATTCTGCTCCATAAACATTGAAAAAGCCATGATGAACGCGGAGGTGGGATTCTGCCGAAAGGTCCTCTCCGTATTTGAGCGGCACAACATCTCCATCGAGCATATGCCGTCCGGCATCGACACCATGACGGTATTTGTCCACCAGTCGGAATTTGAAGAGTATGAACAGTCGGTGATCGCAGGAATTCACAGGGAAGTGGAGCCGGATCTGGTGGATCTGGAGGCAGATCTGGCATTGATCGCCGTCGTCGGACGGGGAATGAAGGCCACCCGGGGAACAGCCGGAAGGATTTTCTCTGCCCTGGCCCACGCCAGGATCAATGTCAAGATGATCGATCAGGGATCCAGCGAGTTCAACATCATCATCGGTGTGAAGAACGCAGACTTTGAACCTGCTATCAAAGCGATTTACGATATTTTTGTTTCGGCGGCACTGTAGAGGCGTACAGATCCGGAGGGCGCATGGAATTCAAATGTGAGACCACATACAATTGGGAGACTATGGCTGTCATGGCAAAGGCGATGAGAAAGACTGTTCGCAGGAAGCGCAGCAGGCGTTCCCATATATTCGGATGGATTGTCCTGGCATTGGGGCTGCTGCTGTCGATCGTGAACTTTCTGGACGGAGATCCCGTCGGATTCTCAGCGGTTATCACCTGGGCGGCCATGGCGATGATCCTTGTAGCATTGCTCTTTGAAGACAGGATCAATGGCTGGGTTGCCTGGAAAAGGCTGCTGCCCGGCACGGAGGGAGCCACGGCCATTTTCAGGCCGGACGGTTTTGACACGGCGACAGATGTGGGAAAATCCCAGTGGAAATACGACAAAATTCAACTTGTGGCGGAGACAGCCGGCTATTTTGTCTTTATCTTCAGCCCAAGCCACGCCCAGCTTTACGACAAAGCTCATCTCTGCGGCGGCACGCCGGATGAGTTTCGGGAGTTTATAGAGAAAGCAACCGGAAAGCCGGTGCAGCATGTAGAATAAGAAAAGAACCCTGATGGAATCTCTGCCTGGAAAAGTGCGGATTTCGGCAGGGTTCTTTTTGAATTCCCCTTTTCAGAAGCTGGGATATCGGGTATACTAAAACCAAAATCCATGGTGAGAAGGAGGAGTGTATTATGCTGGAAAAAATCGATTTATCCAAGACTGTTGACAAGGAGCGCTATAAAATGGTCCGGGATGAAGTGGGGGCCAGACTTGGCGTGCTGCAGCGGGAGTGCAAAGCCGCCGGGATTCCGGTAATCATTGTATTTGAGGGCATGGGAGCTGCGGGAAAAGGCGTGCAGATTAATCGGTTGATCCAAAATCTGGATCCCAGAGGTTTTTCCGTCTATGCGTCCAGCAGGCCCACAGAAGACGAAGAAATGCGTCCGTTTTTGTGGAGGTATTGGATCAAGACTCCGGCCAATGGGAGAATTGCCATTTTTGATCGGAGCTGGTACTGCAGAGTCCAGAGAGACCGGTTTGACGGTAAGATCGACGAGGGGGATGTAGCGGGAGCATTTCAGGATATTCTTTCTTTTGAGAAGCAGCTAACGGACGGCGGCGCAGTCATTATTAAGTTCTTTTTATATATTTCCAAGGAAGAACAGAAAAAGAGATTTAAGAAGCTGGAAGAGTCAAAAGAGGCTTCCTGGCGGGTCAGTGAATCAGACTGGAAGAGAAATGAACATTATGACGAATACCTTCAGATCAATGAAGAAATGTTGGAACGGACAGACACCAACGAAGCGCCCTGGACGATCATTGAAGCCACAGACAAGAATTATGCGGCGATGAAAGTCCTCACCACAGTCACAGACCGGCTGGAATATGAGCTGGCAAAGCGCAGGGAGGAGGCAGCAGGGAAAAAGAAAACGGCGGCATCGATGCCAAATGAGAGATACAAAAACGGCGTTCTCTCCGGCGTCGATCTGACCAAGAGCCTGACCAGGGAGGAATACAAAGAAAAACTGGATAAGCTGCAGAAACGATTGGAAGTTCTTCACAGCGAGATTTACCGTCTGAGGATTCCGGTGGTGATCGGCTTTGAGGGCTGGGATGCAGGAGGAAAAGGCGGAGCCATCAAACGTCTGACCAGCCATCTGGATCCCAGGGGCTATCAGGTAAATCCCACAGCCTCCCCCAATGATATTGAGAAAGTTCATCATTATCTGTGGCGTTTCTGGAATAATGTACCCAAAGCCGGCCACATTGCCATTTTTGACCGCACCTGGTACGGCCGGGTGATGGTGGAAAGGATCGAGGGCTTCTGCACGGAGGCAGACTGGAAGCGGGCCTACCAGGAGATCAATGAGATGGAAGCGCATCTGGCCAATGCCGGGGCGATCATATTGAAATTCTGGCTCCACATTGACAAAGATGAGCAGGAAAGACGGTTTAAAGAGCGCCTGGAAGACCCGGCGAAACAGTGGAAGATCACGGACGAGGACTGGCGCAACCGGGAAAAGTGGGACCAGTATGAAGAGGCCGTCAATGAGATGCTGGTCAGAACCTCCACCACCTACGCGCCCTGGATCGTAGTAGAAGGAAACAGCAAATATTACGCCAGAGTAAAAGTAGTGGAGACCGTGGTAGAGGCCATGGAAGAAAAGATAAAAGAAGTAAAACGGAAGAAAAAAGGAAAAGGATAAGACTGATAAATGGAAACGATCATTGTGGTAGGCGGCGGAGCCGCCGGGATGGCGGCGGCCGCTGCGGCGGCCCGCCAGGGACATGCGGTTCGCATCTATGAAAAGAATGAAAAGCTGGGGAAAAATCTCTTTATCACGGGAAAAGGCCGCTGCAACGTCACCAACGACTGCACGCCGGAGGAACTGCTTCAGGGGGTGGTGACTAACAGCCGTTTTCTCTACAGCAGCTTTTACGGGTTTAACAGCCAGGATATGATGAGCCTTCTGGAGCAGGCCGGCTGTCCATTAAAGACGGAGCGGGGAGGCCGGGTGTTCCCGGTATCGGACAAATCATCCGACATCATCAAAACGCTGAAAAAGGTCCTGGATCAGTCGGGGGTAGAGGTTTGCCTGAATCAGGCAGTGGACAGCCTCTGGCTGGAGACAGACCCGGAGACAGGAGAAGAGAGGTGCAGAGGCGTCTTCCTTTCGGGAAAACACCGGGAAAAGGTGGAGGCTGCCGCAGTGATCGTGGCCACAGGGGGCCTTTCCTATGCCACCACTGGTTCCACCGGAGATGGGCACCGATGGGCAAAGGAGGCCGGACACAAGGTGACAGACCTTCTCCCGGCCCTGGTGCCCTTTGAGACTGCCGAAGACGAGGCCAGAGAGCTCCAGGGGCTATCCCTGAAAAATATTGAGATCCGCATCACAGATGGAAAGCGGGAGCTGTACCGGGATTTTGGCGAGATGCTCTTTACCCATTTCGGCGTCAGCGGCCCGGTTATCCTCAGCGCCAGCAGCTACTGCGGCAAGGCTCTCCGCAAGGGGCCATTAAAGCTGACCATCGATCTGAAGCCGGCCCTGACAGAGGAGCAGTTGGATCACAGAATCCTGCGGGACTTTGAGGAGGCAAAGAACAAACAGTTCAAAAATTCCTTAAACAAACTGCTCCCAGCTAAAATGATCCCGGTCATTATCCGGCGCAGCCAGATCAGCCCGGAAAAGCCGGTCAACGAGATCACCCGCCAGGAGAGAAAGAATCTTGTCCAGGCGGTCAAGAGCTTTACCCTGACCATCACAGGCCTCAGGGACTTCCGGGAGGCCATCATCACCCAGGGCGGCATTTCGGTAAAAGAGATCGACCCCTCCACCATGGAATCCAGAAAGGTCTCCGGGCTGTATTTTGCCGGGGAAGTGCTGGACCTGGACGCCGTCACCGGAGGCTACAACTTGCAGATCGCCTGGTCCACCGGGTGGGCGGCCGGGAGAGGGGCGGGGGAGAGGTTGTTAATTTACATTTATAAGGGAATTTAAGACATTTAAAGGGAATTATACGAGTCGGAAAGCTGGATTTTTTTACATTTATA
>CAJFOF010000023.1 GCA_904395885.1 uncultured Lachnospiraceae bacterium | reverse complement strand
TCCCTCCTTTTTGGCTGTTTCCTTCTATTATATCGGGGACTTGGGCTGAAAAAAAGCCCGGAAATTATGAAATTTTCCGAGCTTTTTCTTTTTCCTAAAAAACCAGGCAGCTTCTTCTGATTTCTGCCTGGTTTTCCACTTGTTTTATATTTCTCATTTACAGCCGCAGCCTGCCGTCCATGGAGCCAGCTCCATGCGAATAAAATATCCCTGCTCGTGCTGGCACACCGGACATTTTTGAGGTGCTTCTTTTCCGTTATAAACGAAGCCACAGTTCAGGCAAACCCATCCCGTCTCCACATCGGAAACGAACAGTTTCCCGCTCTCCATCAATTTAGCAAACTTCTCAAAGCGCTCTCCGTGGCTCTTTTCGATCTCTGCGATCATCCGAAATGTCTGGGCAATCCGGGTGAATCCTTCCTGCTCTGCGATATCTCCAAAAGATTTATACACAACGTCGTGCTCTTCATACTCATTATGCATAGCATCTTTCAACTGTCCCAGAGTATGTTCATCCAAATCCACCGGGTAGCCGCCGTCGATATGAATCGTCTCCCCGTTCATATCGTGAAGGAAATTGTAAAAGATCTCTGCGTGCTCTTTTTCCTGTCCTGCCGTGTAGAGGAATACAGCCTGGAGCACAGGAAGTTTCTGTTCTTTTGCCATACCCGCCGCAAACGTATAACGGTTCCTCGCCTGGCTTTCACCGGCAAATGCCCGCATCAGATTTTTTGCTGTCTCACTGTTTTTAAAATCTGTCATAATGAGATCCTCCTGCTTTGATTATTTCTCTCTCATTATATCCAGAAAACGGCAGTTCATTCAGATTTCCCGCGCCAGTATTTCCATGCCTACTTTACATTGTCAGCAGAATCTAAGACTTTCCGCACCTCCGACTCCAGCAGTTGGACATACATGGGAAATCTCTCTCTTGGAAGCATCTTCCCGGCTCCCCACAGTTCCTTTACTTCCTCCAGAGTGACGAATCTGGCGTCTACGACCTCTTCTTCCTGCAAAATCAGATCCTTTTCTGTCACGTTCTGTATCGTCACATAAGTATCTACGAAGCGCTCCGGCCGCTGGACAGAATGAAGCAGCCTTACATCCTCCGGGCAGGCATGAATCCCCACCTCTTCTGACAATTCTCTCAGCACGCTCTCCAGGCTGCTCTCTCCCGCCTGGGCAGAACCGCCAGTACATTCCCACCAAAGGCCAAAGGTTTTTTGGGGATGGCGCTGAGTCAGCAGCAGCTTTCCCGCCTGATTGATCGTCCAAATGTCCGTAACAATGTGATAGTCACCGGGCGCCATCGGCGTCCCCCTCACATGGGTCCTTCCCGTCTTTCTCCGCTCTTTGTCGTACACATCCCAAACTTCCATCATACCCCTGCCTTTCTCCCATGATGGGCAGCTTTTCTCTCCCTATTTTATTTTTGCCGGAAAACAGGGTCAGCCGGATAGCCTCCGGTGATCTTCTGCATCGTTCTTGGAACTGCATCTTTTGAATTTTTCCAGTCAGCCCCCTGATTCCGGTAATCATACTTTTCTACAAACCAGTCAATATCCTCCTGTATTCTCGCCAGTTCCCGTTCCATCATGTCCATCAGAACCTTTTTTACACGATCGGCCTCTTCCTTTTTCATATTCTCTGTACATGCGGTCACCACATCCCGAAAATGCGGAAGGCAGAATCCTTTAGAATTTTCCAGCAAACTTAAAAATTCCGGCTCTGTTTTCAGCAGATAAACAAATGTGTTCATGATCCTTCCATACGTTTCATCCAGCTTTTTGCAGACGTAGCATTCTTCCTTTTTGGAAGTCGTAAACGTCTCTGACCTGGATCCGCCAATTTTTACCAGGCCAAGCAGCCCTCCCTTGCTTTTTGGCTGGCTGTCTCCGTTCAGAGTTTTTTCCAGATCTTCTCTGAAATGCTTTCTCAGATACACCATTCGTGTCTTTAGAATCCAGGCGTTTCCCAGATAATTTCCGTAATCATACATCATTTTCGTATGTTTTCTGCAAAATCCGATTTTGTCGGTCTCTGCCCGAATATCATCCTCCATATAAGAGGAACCTAAAGTAAAGCTGATGGTATCCTGCTCCAATTTTCGTTCCAGATAGCAGCACGGACACTCATCCCCTGCTTTTACTGCATCCATAACCTCTATCGTGTAAAGTTTTTCTTTCATCGTCCTGCCCCCGCAATTCTTCCTTATTTCTTCCATGATACACGCTATAACTTTTCCCGTCAAGACTTACATTTTTTCCCAATTCACCGAAGAATCTTCTGATGCATTCTGTCTGTTTTCCACCAAAAAACTATTTAAAAAAGTTTAAATAGTATCAGATCACTATTTCAAAAATCAATGTCCAATTATGACTAATATACAATATCGGATAAGAATAGTAAATATATTAACAGGAGGGAGCGAACAATGATATCATACAGCCGTTTATGGGAAACCATGGAAAAAAAGTCAATTACCAAGTATTACCTGATTCACTACTGTCAAGTCAGTTCCGGTCAGTTGAGTCGGCTAAAACGCAATTGTTATGTGTCTACTCACACGATTGAAATGCTGTGCAGGCTGCTTTCCTGCCGCGTAGAGGACATCATGGAATATCGTCCGGACCATTCCTCTGAAATCAATCCCACTGCCCCCACGGGCTACATCCCACGGAAAAGGAGCCGAAAAAAAGCATAGGGAATTCTCATGTCAGATTATATTCGAAAACGCAGCCGTCTCTGTTTCCAAAGACTGCTGCGCTTTTTCTGTTCTAACGGGATCATTGCTGAACCCAGACCCCGTCTGCATTGACATAATTTCCGTCCGGAGTCGTGGTGTTTCTCAGCATCTCTCCTGTGGAACCCACGTAAAACCACTGACCGGCACTATTCTGAACCCAGGCGTTCTTTGCCAGGGATCCGTCTGGCTGGAAGTAATACCAGATTCCACCTACGAATTGACGCCATCCTGTAGCCATATACTGGTTGGAATCAAACCAGTACTCCTTTCCGTTGATTGTCTGCCACTCATTGGCCGCACGGGTTCCGTCTGATTTTATATAATACCAACCTGTGGTATCTTGATGCCATCCAGCCGTAGTCTGGCTGCTCCCGCCGGAGCTGCCCGATGTGCTGAGTTCTCCTGCTTCCGCCAGGGCAAAGCCGTAGTCCAAAAGGGCCTTTGTATCTTCATAATGGGTCTGGCTGCTCTTCATAATAATGGCAATCAGACGCAGGCCGTCTCTCTCCGCACATGTAGCCAATGTGTTGCCGGCCTTGGACGTATATCCCGTCTTTCCGGCCACAATCCCGTCGTAATAACGGGAATCATTGGGATAGAGCATTTTGTGTCCCATCGTGATCGTCCTGGCGGAAGCCTTCTTGGTCGCCGGAAACTCGTAGGACAGAGTCGATGCCACTTTCGCAACGGTGGGGTTCTGAAAAGCGGCCCGGGCGATTATTGCCATGTCTCTGGGCGTAGTATAGTGCTCCGTATTATTCAGACCATTGGGATTGGCAAAATGGGTATCTGTACAGCCCAGTTCCTTAGCCCGGGCATTCATCTTATCCGCAAAGCTGCTGACACTGCCGGAAATATGCTCTGCCAGACCGTTCGCTATCTCGTTGGCAGATTTCAGCAAAAGCCCGTAGAGGCACTGCTCTACCGTAAGCTGGTCCCCCTCTGTCAGGTTCAGGGTAACCGCTCCGGATTCCAGATTTGTAGTAGCCGTTTTAGAGAAGGTCACAGTATCACTGAGACTGCAGTTCTCCACTGTCAGGAGGGCTGTCATCAGTTTTGTGATACTCGCCGGATAAAATCTGGTATTCCCATTCTTCTCAAAAAGGATCTCTCCCGTATTGGCATTGAGGAGTACTGCTCCTTCCGACTGGACAGTCGGTTTTTCTACCGCAACGCTGGAAGCCGGATTCTGAGAAGAGTCGGACCCGGAAGGGGCTGAGGGCGTACTCGTCCCCGGAGATTCCGCCGCACTGACCTGCCCTTCTGGTCCAGTAAAATCGATTACATCGCCGTAGGCTGTAATACTTAACATCATGCTGGCCGCCATTCCCAGGCACAGCAAACGCTTCCACTTTATCATTCTGCATGTCTCCTAAAACTGTTTATCGTGGCTGCCTCAACAGGCACATCCATTCTTACTCACAAAGTATAGCACATATTTTCCTGCCAAGGAACCTTATTTTTTGACTATTTTCTTACAGCTTTCTTTCATCTTTGGACTGTCTCCGGCCTTTCTTCAGCGGGGGAAATAAAAAGATCCGGCGCTGTAGGGCTGAACCCCTCCGTAGTCGGAAGTCCCACTGTGGCCTCCTCTTCCGTGCCTGTCTCCTTCGGAAAAATATTTTCATCAGGTGTTTCCAGCCATTCTTCCTCTGTCCCGGCCTCTGTTGTCCTCTCAGACGGGAAAGTATCCGCGGCAGATGTTTTTGCATCAGATGTTCGGGAAACCCTTTTCTTTTTGCTTTTTTCCTGTATTGCCTGACTGATCTCTTTTACCTGTTCCGATACCTGGTAATCTTCAGTATCATACAAAAATTTATGAAGCTCCGCTACGTCGTCTGCCAGATTCACCGGAAACACGTAATCGATCTCCATACCATTCTCCTCAATCCGCTTTGCCTCCAAGTCAAAAGGAAATCCGGACGCTGCTTCCAGGTGAAACTTTGATATCGACTGGAGCAGCGGAAGGAGACTGTCTGTTTCCAAACTGCTTTTTGTCTGAGGGAGAACGCTGTTCAAAATTTGGTACAGGACAGAGAGATCGGCACTCTTTGCCTTTTCCAGAGCCTTCGAGATCACTTCCCGCTGGCGTTCGGTTCTCTGAAAATCAGAATCCATATACCGCAATCTGGCATAGGCGACCGTCTGAACTCCGTCCAGATGATTCAGTCCCGGCTTTTTCAGCTGAACGGATCCGACCCCTGTTCCTTCTACAGTGCTGGTAATGTAGCCATTGATATAGCGAAATTCAGATTCCGTCAGTTCCATGTCGATTCCGCCCAGCAGGTTAATGGCATCTGCTACGGCTTTCCAATTCACAGCCACATAGTCGTCTATCTCAACATCAAGGTTTTCATTCAGAGCCTCGACAGCCTGGCCGATTCCTCCCCTGGCATAAGCTTCATTAATTTTCTTGTAAGGATTTTTCTCTCCTACTTTCATACAGGTATCCCGATAGATCGATACAATGCGGATCCCTCCGGTCTTCTCGTTTATATTGCAGACCATAATCACATCTGCATTTGCCCCCTGGTCCAGGTTTCCGTCCCTGGAATCCACACCAAAGACGGCGATGGTCCAGTTCTCTCTCATCACCTGCTGAGTGGGCACATCAATATTGGGATTTGTCATCTCTTCTATATTGACATGGGGATCTTTCTGAATTTTTCCCATTAAGGCGGATATCCAGAACCAAAGGGCAGCTATCATAATCCCAATGACAGCAAGGGCAGCTAACGCTGCCCATTTTATCCAGGTTCTTCTCCTGTCCCTTTTTCTTTTTTGTCTGACGGGATGTCTGGAATCGTATCCTCCCTCCCGGTGAATCCGTATTTTATTTCCTGCATGTGGGGTTTCCCCTGCGGGTTTTCTTCTGTCAGTAAGGTCTTCTCTTTTACCTTCCTGCATAACTATCCCCTATCTGCTCTTTCTTCTCAGCTTCTCCTGTCTCTCTTTCATCAGACGATCATATTCTTCCATAGATACGCCGGATTCTTCCAGCCTGCGCCGTCTGGCCTGCATCCGTTCTCGCCTCTGCTGTGCCTCTTTCTTTGCTAAAAAGCTCCTGTACCAGATAAACAATCCGATCAAAGCGGCTACTGCCAAAATGATCAGTATGGGCAACAGAGCGCCCAAGGAAATGGCGCTGGTTTCGCTCTCAGGTTCCGCTGCCGGCGTCGGCTCAGATTCTTCCTCCACAGGCTGCATCACCGGCTCCTGTGCCAGCACATAAGCGGTTCCCACAGGGCGTTCTTCATAAGTATAATTTAAAACTGCCGCCGTACCTTCCGGAGCATCTGCCGGTATGTCCAGAGAGATTGTCCTGACAGCGTCCGAAAAAGCTGCCCCGGCCGGGACTGTAACGCTTCCGCCGGATACAGTCAATTCCGTCTGTTCAGTGATTCCGGCAGCACCTGCCGTCTGCAGAGCTTCCCTCAATCCGGCAATATCTGTCTCCTGCTCCGCAGGAACATAATTGATAAAGTCCTCAAAGCCATAATCCAGAAGCTGACGGGTATCCGTATATGTGGTATAGTGGTCCGGTTTGCTTCCCTTCAGGATCACTACGACCAGAGTGCGCCCATCTCTCTCTGCCACAGTAGCCAGAGTATTTCCTGCAAGGGATGTATACCCGGTCTTTCCACCCTTTACGTCCGGATCGTAGTACTGAGTCCAGTCCTCCAGCATCATCTTGTGCTCCTGGCGAACGGTGAGTCCTTCCGGATCGTTGGCTGTGGGCGGAAGCTGGTATGACAGGTTTGCCTCAATCTCCCGAAACCCTTCATTCTTCCACGCTTCCTGTACAATCAGCGCAAAGTCTCTGGCACTGGTATAGTGATCCGGATCATTCAGACCGCTGGGATTTTTAAAGCTGGTATTTTCACAGCCCAATTCTATTGCCCGCTGTGTCATCAATTCCGCAAATGCCTCGCGGCTTCCCGATACATGCTCCGCCAAAGCGTTAGCCGCTTCATTGGCAGATTTTAACAGCATGGCATAGAGACAGTCTCTCACTGTCATCTGCTCACCTGCATCAATTCCCGCGTTGGTACTGCCGGCTTCCACATTGTACACTGCGTCATAAGAAAATGTGACCATCTCATCCATGGAACAGTTTTCCAGCACCAGAAGAGCTGTCATAATTTTTGTGATACTTGCCGGGTAATACTGCTCCCTGCTGTTTTTTCCATATAGTACAGCTCCTGAGTCTGCGTCCATTACCACACCGGCTTCGGATTCCAGATTGACTCCAGAATCATCCGGCCATACCGGAGCTCCGAAGGCTGTCGTACTGCCCAGCAAAGAAAAAATCGCTGCGGCAGCGGCCAGCTTTTTTATCAGCTTTTTCATAACTAAAACTCTGCCTTTTCCATTGTTTGTTTTCAATTGTTTCATTCCGCTTTGCGCTTTGCGGCTAGTATACCATATTCTCCCTGTTCAATTCTTTCTTTTTTCTTACGTTTGTGTGAACACAGCCGGCAAATGACTATTGTCGCAGGGATTTCACTTTCCGCACGGAAAGGCTGTCCCTGCCTCCCATGTCGGAGCACAGCAACGGCGAATCCGGCCGGAACAGGCTTACTGTTCTCTTTACCTGTTCCTGACTGTCATTGGCATAGCAGTAACGGCAGCCGAAGAGACAGGTATCGTAAGCTCCCACATCGATACTCTCCACACAGCCGCATTGCTGCCTCTGCCCTTTATCCTTTTTAGCCTTCAGGCTGTAACCGCACAGGCGCTCCAACCTGCCCTGATCGATACAGGATCCGCGCTCTACCCCCAGCCAGGTTTCCGTCAGAGGTTCCGCACAGGATACCGCCTTCATTCCATTTTCTCTGGCCGCTGCGGCCATAGACTCAGCCAGAGTTCTCATATCTCTTTCTGAAATCTCTCTGAGGCCAGTTCCTGCCATATTCCGCTTCGTTTTTCCATACAGGTCCAAAAAGCTGATCACGGCTTCATCCGTATATCCTCTCAGAGACTCCGCAATGGACCGGAATGCTTTTTCGTGGTAGGACAGGCTGTACCGGTCATTGACCAAAATTGGATCGTACCGCCATACCAGATGCTCTTTCCCCGCTGCTTCAGCTAATTTCTGAAACATGGGGATAAGCACCTTTTTCTTATCTGGCAGTCCCGGCTCAATATCCTGACCGTAGCCTGTCAGCGTAAATTGAAGATACCAGGGCCATTCCCGAAGCTTCTCCACAGATTCCTGCAGAGCCGCCGGCGCTTTGCTCCAGAACACAATCCCATCTACATACCGGCGTTCCAGACTAATTCTGCTGATCTGCCGTGGATTCACCGGATTCCTGACCCAGACTTCCCCTGCTCTCAACCGCCTCATAAACCAATCCATATAGAAAACCGGAATATCTGTTCTTCGGCTGACACTGAGTATCATAGAACCTCTTTTCTCCAGGGAATATTCTATACTCCCGGACCAATCTCTGTCTCCCTGCTTGCTGCCGTAGTAGCCACAGTTCCCGGCCCCCGCTCTTCCGATGCTTCGCCGGACGCTGCAGAAGACTCCGCAGACGTCTCTGACTCAACCGGAATTACCACCGGATCCTTGGGATTCTCTGTCTCCTGTACTGCAGAGGTTGTCTCCGATACTGATGGCGTCGTTTCCGGTACCGACGGCGCTGTCTCCGGCACTGATGCGGTCGTCTCCGGCACTGATGCGGTCGTCTCCGGCACCGACGGCGCTGTCTCTGGTACTGATGCGGCCGTCTCCGGCACCGACGGTGCTGTCTCCGGCTTTGAGGAAGACTGCTGTGTATTCTCAGTTCCTTCTAAATTATAGCAAATAACCGGCACATTCGTATAGACATAATCATACAATTTCTTAGCGACATCGTAAGGCATGTTTATGCAGCCATGGGAACCGTTTGTCTTGTAGATCGTACCGCCAAAAGACGAACGCCAGGTAGCGTCATGGAAACCGATTCCGCCATTAAAAGGCATCCAGAAATCCACCGGGGAAGCGTACCCCTCCCCTCTCAGGACCGCATCTCTCTGCTTGTAGGTCAGGCCAAAAATTCCTGGAGGCGTAGTATAATTCTTTTTCACATTTCCAGAAACAAAGTCTGATTCCAGCACCTTTTCTCCGTCCTTGTAAAAAAACATATGCTGGGCCGTCAGATTGACCTCCGCGTAGGTATTTCCGTAATCGTTCCCATCATGACTGGCTGCCTTCTGCAAATAGACGGGTTCCCTGCTCTGGCTTGTCCCCTCATCCAGCAGCTTTATCAGTTCTTCTGTCTCCGCTTCCTGGTTCAGTCTCCAGCCGTAGCTTCCGCTGACATTCACCGTCGGACCGTAGCTGGTCTTAAAAGACCTGGTCCTATATGCCGTATTGTACTTATCCGCCAGATTGGAAACGTATTGGGATACCTGTTCCCGATCCAGGGAAATAGATCCGTCTTCCCCAAATACCAGCCATTGGTAGATGGTATCGCCGTTTAAAATTTCTTCCTGGCTGCCAAACTGATGGCGGATCTCTGTGTGCACATAGCGGTTCAAAATCTCCAGACGGCTGGTCAGTTTCTCATCATCTGCTCTGACTTCAGGCTCCAGGTAGCAGTCCAGTTCTTCCAGGCGGATTTCCGTCTGCAGATTGACAGCGCTTCTGGCGATCTCTGCTTTTACTTTCTCCCGGTCTGCCGCATTTCCTTCTGTCTCCGGAATGATTTCATACCCTACGCCTTCCAGGTATTCAGATATTCTGGCATCCTCCGGCTGTACTACCAAATCTTCCTGAAAAAAAGGAAGATCATCGATCACCTGATCCAGCAGTTCCTGGTCATAAGCTACCATGGTGGAAATGGTGTACTCTACCGGATGAAAATAAGCTGCCAGCCAGCCGTAAGGATTCTGCTGTTCCAGTATATATTCCAGCGTTCCGTCAAACTCCGGGTGAAGGTTCAAGTCCTCCTGGGTAATATCCGCCTGCATCGAATCGCGTCCGTATACTGTAAGTCGGTATCCGGCTGTCCCGGCTGAAATCAGCTCTTTCAACTCATCAGCCGTTTTCCCGGATGCCTCCACGCCATTAATCACTGTTCTGGGGAAAAACACCCTCTCGTACCTTTGAGCAAACAGGCAATACCCGGCTGCCAGCCCCCCAATGACTGCCGCTCCTATCCCACATATTATCCATCTTGGCCTATGGGGTCCTTTTCTCTTTCTGCTTCTTGGCGTATGGGAAATTGCCCCGGCCTCCGGCTGAATATTAGCGTTTTTCTGATTTTCCTGATTTAAAATTTCTGACACAATTACCTTCCTTCTACATTTTGTTGAAATCTGTAGGACAGCAGCTCTTCGCAGCGAGATTCCCCCACTACTGTGACCCCGGCGGCTTTCAGCACTCCAGCCGTAACGCCGTCTCCGTCTGTAAGCTTTCCGGAAAAACTGCCATCGTAGATCCGGCCGCAGCCGCAGGACGGGCTTCTCTCCTTTAACACTGCTGTTTTACAATGAAAAAGCCGGGCCAGCTTTAATGTCTCATCCGCGCCCCGCCTGTATTCTTTCGTAACATCCAGCCCCTCTTTTGTAATGACCCTTTCTCCCAACCGCTCCGCAGGACATCTTGGCGTAGAAAGGCCGCCTAGCTGTTCCGGGCAGACCGGTATCAGATGGTGGTGTTCCATCAGCTGTTTTATCTCTGGGCGGAGAACGCCTTCACCGTTGTACCTGCATTCAACCCCCATCAGACAGGCGCTCACTAAAATATTCATTCGCCAGTTCCCCTTTTCTCTCGTTTTGAACGGTTCCATTATAGCAATGAACCTGGTAAAAGTAAAGCGGGAAAGCCTGCCTGAAAGCTTCCCCGCCTTGATTTTCTCATTGTATAAATTCTGATACATCTCCTCTAGCCTGAACCGGTCAGGAAGACGCACCCTTTAAGCTGCTGCTGATTTTTCTGATCATCACCGCATATGTCGCTCCTGAGACCACTGCAGCTGTGAGATCAGAAATCGGTTCTATAAAAAAGATGTTGGTAATATCAAACCACACCGGTATCAGGAAAATCCCTCCAAAATATATAATCTTTCGGAATGTGGAAAGGCTGATCGCCACCTTCGCGATTCCCATTCCAGTAAACCCGTCCACCACAGTGTACTGGACCGCCAGGGGAACGATCATCAGGGAATAGATGCGGATCGCACGGGAGGTCATGGAGATATATTCTGGGTCTCTCGTAAAGATCATAGTAAAATACTGCGGAATAATCTGGGCAATCAGAAACATGATGCCGGTAAATGCCAGACACAGCAGCAGGATATTCTTCTGGGCTTTGATAATCCGCTCCGGCCTTCTGGCCCCGTAATTGTATCCCAGGATCGTCTGGGTTCCCCCTGTAATGCCTGAAAGAGGCATTGTCACAATCAGCATAAAGCTCTGGAGGATCGTGTTGCAGGTTAAAAGCATGTCTCCCCGCTCCGGGCCGCCGTATTTCTGAATGGTTGCATTCAGCGAAATGATCATGATGTTATCCAGAGCTATGATCAGGAAAGGCGTCAGCCCCACTAAAAGCACACGGGCCATAATATCCCACCGGTATCCCCCGAAGGTAATGCGGATCATTGGCCTGTTGCCGAACAGAAAGCTCAGCACGTAGATACAGGAAACCGCCTGAGAAATTACCGTAGCAATGGCAGCTCCTGCCACACCCATATCCAGGACAAAAATAAAGACCGGGTCCAGAACAATGTTGCAGACTGCACCCAGCAGTACCGATTTCATTCCTACTTTTGCAAAACCCTGACAGATAATAAACTGGTTCATGCCTGTTGTCAGAAGGGCAAACACTGTGCCCAGCAGATACACAGTTATGTACTCATCGGCATAGGGAAAAATGGCCTCGCTGGCACCGAACCAGACCAGCAGCCGGTCCTTTGTCAAAAAAGCCAAGGCCGTAATTGCCAGAGACATCACTACCAGCAGCAGGAAACAGTTTGCCAGGATCTCCCGGGCTTTCTTTTCGTTTTTTTGTCCCAGCCGGATACTCAGCAGGGGCGCGCCACCGATTCCGACCCAGGAAGCCACCGACGAAATCATGGTTACAATAGGGCCGCATATTCCGACACCAGCCAGAGCCATATCTCCGATTTCTGGGATATTGCCGATGTACATGCGGTCTACGATGCTGTAAAATACACTGACAAATTGAGCCAGCATGGAGGGGAAAGCCAGCCTCCATACCAGGCTCCGTATCTGATCTGTGTCTAAATTATTCTCCATTTTCATTTGTGTTCTCTCTCTTCTTTCGGAATTCCTGTATATCATGAATGAAAATCTTCAGATTGTCAATCATCGAATCGTAAATTCCGTACTTGTACAAATTTAAAAACACGAGTCCAATGGGAACCGCCAGGATCATACCGCCTAATCCACTGACTTTAAATCCAATATATAGCAGAAACAGGGTAGCCAGAGGCGACAGCCCCATAGTATCTCCCACAATCTTAGGCTGAATCGCCTGACGAACCACCTGAGTCAGCACATACAGGAGAGCCATTCCCACAGCCAGATAGTACTCTCCGGTCAGCAGCTTTATGACTGCCCATGGAATCAGCACAGTTCCGGTTCCGAAGACCGGCAGGAAATCCAGCAGAGAAATAAGCACCGCCAAAAGCAGACCATAGGGGACCTGCAAAACCAGAAATCCCCCTGCCAGAATAGCGGCTACCACAAACATAATTCTGAATTGTGCCAGGAAATACCCTCCAACCAGTCTGAGGGCATCCCGCCGCATCTTGGCCATGTGCTGTTTTCCGCTCTCAGGAAGATATCTCCGCCAAAGCGCCATCAACCGGTCTCTCTCTGCGATAAAAAAGTAAGAAGCCAGAACCATGACAACCACATTCACCAAGATAGACGGAATGCTCTTTGCAACACTCCCCGCGGCTTCCACTGTCGGACTGGCCATGTTCTGAAAGAGAAGGCCGATATAGGAATCCAAATTGGTCGCCAGCTCTCTTACCTGTTTTTCCATAGGATCCGGAAGAAACGAGAGTCCTCTGATGATCGCATCTCCCACTCCCCGTATCTCAGCCTGAATGTACGCCCATACCTCTGGAAGGTTGCGGGCAAGCTCTGAAGCCTCAGTAAACAGTTTGCTGAAAACTGCATATAAAGCACCAATGAT
Source organism: uncultured Lachnospiraceae bacterium (assembly GCA_904395885.1). GTDB lineage: Bacteria > Bacillota > Clostridia > Lachnospirales > Lachnospiraceae > UMGS1370. The sequence continues at coordinate 31,731 of CAJFOF010000023.1, read as the reverse complement.
CAGAGCCAGAACTCCGATCACCACCAGCATGGAGCCGTGACGGCGCACGACTTTCAGACGGCTTTCCAAAAAACGCACCAGCGGATTGGCGATCAAAGCCACGATCCACCCCACTACAAAAGGCATAAAAAAGCGCAGCAGCTTAGGGCCAATCGTACAGATCAATACTGTCCCCACGGCAGGAATCAAAATATTGAGAATCACCCGTATATAATGCTGCGCCATCTTTCTGTCATTATCCTCCATAGTCATCACCGCCTATATTATACACATATTTTTCCAGTTTGCAAACATCCGGCCGTTATAACTTTCTATTCTGTTTCCTGGTACGGTTCCAGATAATGTTCCAGCTCTTTCACAAACAATTCTTGAATCTGGTCCAGGGTTTCCTCCCTGTAGACCAGCAAAAACTTTAGATCGTATCTCTGATCAATCTCAATAGGGTGCAGCGGGATGCTGAACAGCCAGTTGGTCAGCTCCAGGGAGATCAGCGGAACCAGCTGAATGCAGTTGCGCTTGATGGCGTAAAGCCGCGAAACCAGCATATCGCCCAGACAGGTGATCGTCTGGGAATATCCCAGCTCTTTCATTTTATTAAACAGGGACCAGTACACCAGATTTTCTGCCCGCACAAAGCCTGTGGAGATCTCATAGGGCATAAGATCCTCCAGCGTTACTTCTTTCCTGCCATACAGAGGATGCTGAGGATTAACTGCAACCACCAGGTGAGACCTCAACAATTCTCTGCAGGATATCTGATCATATTCCGCCTTCGCCAGAAGATACTTCTCATTAAACTGGTTTACCTGCATCAGGCCCATATCAATGCTGTCTTCCGTAAACTCCTGGACAAGCTGGTTAGGATTAAACCCCTTCAAGGAAACCTGGATATCCGGATAACGGTTTTTCAGATATACAGCCGTGTTACCAAGTATATGCATACAGCAGGTTCCCAGTCCTCCCACCGTTATGTTTCCCCTGACCTTTCCATCCAGTTCTTTCTGAACTGTTCTGATATTACCGATATGTTTATCAATGATCTTGGCATTTTCCAGGATATACTGGCCCTCAGCTGTTATCTGGACACCTTTAGGACCCCTCCGAAGCAGCTCTACCCCCAGTTCCTTTTCCAGGGTCTTGATAGAGGTGCTGATGGATGACTGGGATGTATACATTTCTCTGGCGGCCCGTGAAATGGATCCATACTTTTCTACTGCAATCAGGTATTCAAGCTGTGTCAACTGCATAGGTGTCTCCCTTCTGACTAAAGCGGCAGGCGGTAATCTAAGAATCTCTACATATTATACCAGAATCAGCCCCTGTATTTCAACAGGAGTATCGACAAAAAGACAAGCTGTCGTCCCTGCAGACAGCCTGTCTTTTATACTTAATTGCCCGATTCCGGGATTCCATTCTACGATTTTTCAGACAACATCTGCCCCATCTTCAGCAAGCCAGTCCCAGGTCCTGCCATCCCGGAGATAGTCGTTTCCTGTCAGACTTCCGGCAAGAGTCAGAAGCGCTTCTGTCACCGGAGCTTTGACACCGTACCGCCTAGCCGTGGAGACCAGAAAAGCCACACCACAGGGGGCATCTTCTGTGATATATCGATGTTCCAGTCCATCCGGGCCTGACAACTGGCGGAATGCCTCCAGCTCAGGATGGGCCTGAGGCGCCCGCAGCTTTGCCATCAAAGGCTCTACCGGCGCTGCATAGCATTCCATCCCTGCCGCTTTTAACACTTCCTTTCTCTCCTCTTCCAGGAGCTTCAAACAACGTATATAACCGTCGTTAAGGCCGTCAACAAACAGCGCAAATTTCTCCTTTTTCTGAGCAATACCTCCTAAATTTAGCAGAGTACCAGAAAGATGAGTGAGAACGTTAGGTGAATTCAGGCAATCTTCTGCCAGATTTGCCCCTGCTTTTAAGGGTAGAAGACCGCCGAAGGTTTCCATGGCTTTCGGAGTATCCTCTGACGGAAAGGCCGCAATTCTTTTTTCTCCCAGAGGCATCGCAGAAATGCAATGCCCAGGTGCCAATCTGCGGCAGGCCCACAGGCACTCAGAGAGTTCTGCCAGAAGGCTGCAGTTCTTCCCCTGAGTCCGGAATACTCTGGCAAATATCACAGTTCCTAAGTTTCCTGGCATCAGAAGAATTTTGTGTTCTGGACGAAGCCAGGGAGCCATCCACTCTGCCGTCTTTTTCTGTCGTCCACTGGAGACACACACCAGGATGCACTCGGCTTCCATAGCCTCTGCAATGCTGTGAGTCATAACTGCGGGACGCAGGCCTGATACCAGCCCCGGTCCTTTTATCTTAATTCCTAATTCCGAGATGGCTCCAAAGTCTTCCCAGCACTGCTCTTCCAGATCGCAGAGGATCACCTCCGCTCCATTCTGTGTCAGGTAAGCTGCCGTGATCATCCCTGCCGCCCCTGCGCCTACGATGGCAATCCTTTCATTCATATACAACCGTCCCTCTCTCTGCTTCTCACTGCTTCTGCCGGTCCTCAAAACTGGTCAGCGGGAAAATATGGCGTTTTTCAAACAGCAGTTTGCACAGCTCCCGGTCGCTGCTCACCATAGCATACAGAGCCGTCTTGCCTATGATTTCGATGGAATCGTCCACTGTCTTTCCTAAAACGCCCTGATTGTTTGCGATTCGGACTCCTTTAAGTGCCAGTTCTGAACATTCCAATGCAATTCCCGTTCCGGAGGAAATACGCAGAGCGCAGGCCAGTTTTGCTCCATCGCAGACCACGCCGAACACGTTGGGGATGGTATTCTGCATAGCGACTGCGATTTGTTCATAGGTTCCTTTTCTCATAAGAGTGGCGCCTGCCGCAACGCCTAAGCATGCTGCCACCTCGCAGGAGCACATGGACGGCACTTTCCCGATCCTGTGAATGATGGAGACCGCCACCAGATAGCTCATGGCAATGCCTCTCAGCAGATCCCTCTCATCCAGTTCCAGGTCTTTTGCCAGGCTGACCAGAGGCATGGACGCGGCGATCCCCACATTTCCTTTATTTCCACAGCTCATTGCAGGATGATCCACGCCGGACATACGGGCTTCGCACCCGGCTGCGGCGTAAGCCTTTGCTCTCGTAATATAAGTCTGAGCGGGGCTGTGGTACAGCTCATAGCCGATTCCAGCACCTAAACGATTCTCCAGAGTGGCGTTTGCCAGGCGGGTATTGTAGGCCACGGCATCCTTCAAAAATGCCAGTTCCTCATCGCTAAGGCTGGTAACCATATCGTAAAAATCTTTTACCTTATATTTTAAAATAGGCAGCTTTCCAGACTGAGCAGAGACATCTGGCTCTTTTTCGAACAGGATCTCCCCATTTCTCTCCTTTAAAATCAAGCCGTCGCTGCGCTGTGCAATGACTGCACGGCCGGTCCCCCTATCCGTATGAATTGTAATATCACAGTAGAGTTCCAGATCCTGCAGATTCCACTGAGGATGGATCTTTACCAGCTCTGCCACTTTTCTAGCCTTCAGCTCTCCTTCTGGCGTAACCGTACGCAGTACTTCCAGGCCTGCCTTGGGGTCGCCGCAAACGGCGCCCAAGGCAACAGCCATCTCTACTCCTAACATACGGGAACCAGGGAATGCAACATCATCAATTTTAGCGCTCATGCTCCAATCTGTAATGGCATCGATAGACTCAATCTCCCCACCGATAGCATCATAAGCCTGTGCAGCGCAGAAACAGACGCCGATTGGGCCTGTGCAACCCAAAGCGGGTTTAATTTCTGCCCGAAGAATATCGTAAAGTTCCGTATATTTCATGGTAACATTCTCCTTAAAGTTTACGCATTTCCGTATGATCTTCCCCATCAACTTTCTGGATAGTCATAGACAAAGCATTCCATAGCGGATTGGTATAAGGATAGTCAACCCGTTTGTGAAGACCGCGGCTCTCCTTCCGATCTCTCGCAGAGATCAGAATCAGACGGCCAAGGGCCAGGATGTCAAATGCTTCCAGAGTACGCATCAGCTCATGGGAATTGGCACATTTAATACGCTGCCGAGCAATGCGGTCAAGTTCTTCCAGATAATAGATTCCGCAGGAAAGAAGATGCTCAGAACGTGGTGTTTCAATGCTGGCATAGTCTCTCATAATATTCTGTACAGCATGGTTCAGCTCTTCCCAATAGGAACCTACTTCGCGGTCCATCAGGGAACTGTAGAATTCCTGTGCTTCCTTAATCTCTGGAGCATCGGTAATGTCTATAAAATCACCTACGCCTTTTACATACTCAGAAGCATTTTCTCCGGCGATTCTTCCGGTAACGGCCGCGCCGCTAACACCGCAGAAGAAATTGCCGCACTCATCGCCTGCGCTGTACAGACCAGGAATATTCGTCTCACATTTTTCATTAATGCAGGTGCCGCTGTACTGAATGTGAGGCAGATACCGTCCCCACTCGATCATGTCCTCTTCCAGGCTGATTCCCTGCTGGTCCATAGCGTCCAGAAGAGAGCTGATTCCCTCGCTATAGAATCCTTCTTTCATGTGTTCCATGGTCTCTTTGGGATTCTCCGTACAGTCCATAAAAATCGGGCCGGTTCCGTTTTTCTTGCTCAGGTCAAAGACCTCATGGCAGATATCGGTTGTGATATCCTGCTCGCCCGGCTCTGGTCTCCCGGCGATTCCCACAGCGTTCCCATCAGCGTCGCAGCAGGCTCCGATCCAGGTTCCTTTTCCGCCTCTGACGAAATAGCGCGGTCCGATATGAGCCCTGGGCTTATCAAAATTAACCATGGTGGCGCCGATCTCATAGGAGGCCACACGGCCGGTTCCGGTTCCTGCCGGACAGTTTGCCACATTGAACAGGCAGGACGGGGCAACTGCCGGGTATACTCTGGCTCCCGTGCCGGTTACGCTGATAATACTCTTCGCCTCGTATACTTTGATCTCCGGCTCGGGTTTGGAAATGTCGATGGCGATAGCGCCTACCACACGGCCATCCCGGGATATGTAGCGGGTAACGCTGGTGCGGTTGTCTATGATGGCGCCGCGCTTGCGCGCTTCATTGGTAAGGCACTTTTTCTGATCACGGCCGTCCATCTTCAAGAAGCATCTGGGATGTCCCGGCAGAGAATGGCCCTCAAAGACGTATTCCTCTCCAAATGGGCGCATATTGATTCCCCATTTTTCCCAGTCTTTCACGATCTCAAAGGAGCGCTCTACAAATACTCTCTGCACCTTGGGGTCGGCGCCTTTGCACATGCCCTGTTCCAGCTCATGCATGTAGGATTCTACGCTCTCATGGTAACCAGGAATATAGCAGCCAAAATGGTCATTTCCGGTAGCACCGCCGCCGCTGCGCCGGGTATCCGCTTTCTCAGCTACAATGACTTTGGCTCCTCTTTCAGCAGCTGCAATGGCTGCCATCAATCCGGCGGTTCCGCCGCCGACAATCAGAATATCGCACTGTACAGGGGGATTTACCTTGATCATTCTTTTGCACCTTCTTTCTTAATCATGCTCTTGGGTCTGCGGAGCAGCATCATCGGAAGCGGGTAAATCATAGAAATCGCTCCTTCAGGACAGTCAAACTCACATGCACGGCAATGCCAGCATTCATTTGGATAGAGAACCTCCGGCTTCTGTCCCTTGATCACCGGTCCATAGACATCCAGGGGACAGATCTGAGCACAAGTCGTGCACCCGATACATTTCTTTTTGTCAATTACAGGCGGCATAATAACACTCCCTTCAATCAATAAATTTTTATTATTACAGGCCTAATACGCCAGCTACTACTGATATAATCAGCCATGCCATAATACATGTGACAGGCCCTATCTTCCACAGGTTTTTGGTTCCGATCCACTCATTTCCGTTGATCAGAGCTGCAGTAGACGAACCGCTGGGGAACAGAACTGCAATGTGAACGCACATAACTACGGAAACTACAGCCCCGATGGGATTCATGCCAGCGCTCTGCACAGCGGCATAGACAGCTGCCATCAGGATCATTCCAACCGGGCCGTTGGCCATAACGTTTGTGATAGCAGTAGCAATGAGGCCGATCAGCAGAAGGAATACAAACGGTGAAGTATTCATCGCCAGCGGGCCGATAAAGCTCTGCAGCGCCGCCGGGAAACCGCTGGCCTCGTCACTCATGACGTTTGCCACCGGAATAGCCGCCGCCAGCAGAAGGATGGAATTCCATTCAACCTTGGTGACCATCTTCTTGAAATCAATGATCGGTTCGCCGTCAATGTGGACCATGCACATAATACCTACCAGCATGATGCAGATTCCAATACTGCCTATCTTCTTCAGGAACACGATCGGCAGCAAGGTAGAGTTGGGGAAAAATCCCGGCAGCAGCATCATGACCATCAGCAGGATCAGGAACAGCAGCACTACCTTCTGCTGCTTGTTCATCTGGATTCCATCCTTACCAATCAGCGTCTGTGCATCCAGGTTTTTCAGGCTGGACATATCCGGTTTGAACAGCATCTTTGCGATAAACAGGTAAGCGATGGCACTCAGCACAATGGCCACGATGACGATCAGCATATAGGATGCCAGCGGGATCGGAGCACCTGCCAGTCCCTCATACACGCCCATTACCAGCAGCGGGATGGATTTGAAGGGGATAATACAGTCTCCCATCTGGGCGATAAATGCGGTTCCGAAAATAAGAATCAGAGGATAGCTGTCTCCTTTTTTAAATCCGCACTGTTCGCAGATCGCGTACGCAAGTCCCCAGCCGATAATGATAGTCGGCGTCGCGCTGGTAACTCCGCCCAGGAACGCCATTACCATCAAAAACACAAAGCTGAATACCCAGGGCTTACCCAGTACCACCTTGCGGGTAATGCTCCATACGGCGATAATTCTGGAAAGTCCGTAATAAGCAAAGGTTCCGCAGAATATAAAGATAAAAAACATCAATACAACATTTGATTCGCCAAAGCTGGCCTTGATTACATCGCCAGAAGACATATAGCCTGTCTGGATCAGAGCGATCAGCCCTGCCATGCTCGGCCAGGGAATCGACACGAAGATCCATCCGTATACCATTCCCAGAAAGATCCCCAAAATCTGCATTCCCAACTGTGTGATCCCTCCGATCGGGGGCAGATAACCAAAACCGAACATTAAAATCAGGCTGATGGCAGAATTGACACAATACTTTACACCCACGCCGCTCTTACTCTTTTCTGCTGTCGCTGTATTAGCAGGCATTTTACTCATCCTCCTTTGTGTGTTGAGCATTTATTATCCAACCAGCCATGCGGCCGCGATCTGGCTGATTTTCATACCTCTTCTCTCTACAGAAAGTTTAACATGATGCAAAATGAATTAGAAGAATTGAAAATCGATAGGGCTCCATCGGAAAAATAGATAGCATATTCATATATTTTTCCGATATTTTTCAGCACATCTTACAAGTCTTCCCAGATATTCAGGAAAATATTGATTCAGCCCTTTCGGGCAATGGAGGATTCCAGAATTGTAGTATCAGTTCAGCCATATGATTCTATAGGGCGAACGCCCGGCATGAATAATTTGACGGCCAATTCCTTTAAAGATAAGCAGTTCTGTTGAATCCGTCAAATTATGAATGGCATGGCTGAACTGATACGAATTGTATCTCAAGAGTACAAAGTAGAACTTGTCTTTTTTACAGATCCGTATTAGAATAGTGAGATATTGAATTTCAATCCGTGCGATCTTATTAATATCTTTGTATTTAGGAGGTCTTTCCATGATCACATTTTTAGCCCGGCATTTCATACAAGAATATGATCATCCCGATTTCCCGGATGTGAGAAAGGCTTACGGAACCCTGTGCGGCGGAGTCGGCATTTTTCTGAACCTGCTTCTGTTTGCGGGGAAATTTTTTGCGGGCCTGATCAGCAATTCCATCGCCATCACCGCCGATGCCTTCAACAATCTCTCGGACGCCGGCTCTTCGGTCGTCACCCTGATCGGCTTTCAGCTGGCCGGCCAGAAGCCGGATCTGGAGCATCCCTTTGGCCATGGCCGCATCGAATATCTGTCGGGCCTGGCGGTCTCAGCCGCCATCCTGATCATGGCCGTCGAGCTGATACAGTCCTCGTTCAGCAAGATCCTCCACCCGGAAGCCGTCAATTTCCAGCCCCTGACTGCAGTGATCCTGGCCGCCTCCATCGGAGTCAAGCTGTATATGGCCTATTATAACCGCTCCACCGGGAATCGTATTCAGTCGGCAGCCATGAAAGCCACCGCAACCGACAGCCTGAGCGATGCTCTCGCCACATCCGTTGTTTTTATTGCTTCTATTATCGGAAGATTCACTTCTCTGAATATAGACGGCTGGTGTGGTCTGATTGTAGGCTTTTTTATCCTTTATGCGGGATTTTCTGCCGCAAAGGATACCCTCAATCCCCTCCTGGGCCAGGCCCCAGATCCAGAATTTATCCAGAGCATCCGCCAGATCACCCTGGCCCACCCGGAAATTCTCAGTATTCATGACCTCCTGGTCCACGATTACGGCCCTGGACGAAAGATCATTTCTCTCCACTGCGAGGTGCCGGCATCCGGCAATATCCTGGAGCTTCACGACGCCATCGACAATATCGAGAGGGAGCTCTCCGAGAAGCTCCACTGCGAGGCTGTGATCCACATGGATCCGGTGCAGAATGAAGATCCCGAGACGATTCATCTGAGAAAGCAGGTTCTGGAAATCATCCAGTCCATTGACCCGGTCATCTCCATGCACGATTTCCGCATCGTCAAGGGACCGACCCACTCCAACCTGATCTTTGACGTCGTCATTCCCATGAAGTTCTCCATGACCCCGGAGGGCCTGACCCAAGCCATTGATCAGGCCGTAAAAAAAATAAACCCGGACTACTACACTGTCATCAATGTAGACCGGGACTACGCGGAAGCCTGAATTCTGGCCGTTTTTCTTCTGCCAGGAGTCCGCCGGGTACACCAAAAAGCCGGAGCCCTGTCTGTATTCAGACATAGCTCCGGCTCTATTTGTTTTCAGGAATCAGTTGGCTGTCTGATTCGTTTCCATCTCTCTGCACACTTCAAGCGTAAATTTTCTCGCGCTCTCTACGGCATCGCTGGCCTTGTCCACATCCCTTTCGGAAGCAATGAAGCTGTCATCCCCCGGGTATCTCGTTGAAAAGTAAAACCCGTTGATCTTGTCAAGTTTATCTTCCGTCTCTTCGGGAACAGATATCCCCATATCATCCCTGAGATATCGAATCAGGATATGAAGGTTATGGGTGCGGAGCGCACGTTCCTTTTTAAACTGTTCCTGGTCATTCTCCGGTTCTGCATACTCCGATATGATGTGTTTCAAATAGCGCTCGCAGATGTTCTGGCCGATGGAGGCCAATGCACTTCCCTTGTTTCCGGAATCGTAAGCGCTCCTGAAAAAATCATAATCGTTTTCTGCAAAATCTAAGTATGTGTTGGATCCGAGTCCCATATATCGATTCCCTCCTTTCGTATATTTTGATAATACAGGAGTTTATCATCTTTCCACCCAGGACCGACTGTGATGTGCACATCAACATCCGGAAAATCTGTGGACAGAGATGCACATTTACTTTTAATGTCCATTATCTCATGCCTGAATTTCTCTACGTCCATATTCTTCGCAAATTCAACGAGAAGGTCCACATCGCTTTCGTAGGACTGCATCTTCCTCGCGCAGCTGCCGTAAAGATAGACATGTCTGATATATGGATAAACCTTGGAGCTTTTCAGCTGAGAAAGGGCGTAATCCACCGCCGTCCTGGTCCTCTCAGCGATGACCGGACTTAGGGTATTCGGAGCTTTCAATCCTACCTTCATATCGTCCTCCCTTTTTTATTTATTATATCAGCTTCATGCCATCTGCACAACGGACCAGATATACAACGGACGTACTTTTGCCCATTACAGGAAATATTTTACTCCGCTTTCAAAGATCTTCATATCCTGCTGGCCGTAAATATTCACCGCCACCTTGTCGCCCCGGCGCTCTGAATGGGCCATCTTGCCCAGAATCCGGCCGTCAGGGCTGGTAATGCCCTCAATCGCCATGTAAGAGCCATTGGGGTTCCATGCCTCATCCATCGTCGGTCTTCCCTCTGCGTCCACATACTGGGTCGCTACCTGGCCGTTTTGAAACAGCTTGTCCAGCCATTCTTTGCTGGCCACAAAGCGGCCCTCTCCGTGAGAAGCAGGATTGCAGTATACACCGCCCAATTCGGCTCCGGAAAGCCAGGGAGATTTATTGCTCATAACCTTGGTGTAGACCATCTTGGATACATGGCGTCCAATGGTGTTCATAGCCAAAGTCGGGGAATCCGGCCTCTGCTCACAGATGGTTCCCTCCGGAACCAGCCCAAGCTTGATCAGCGCCTGGAAACCATTGCAGATTCCCAGCATCAGACCATCCCGTTCCTGCAAAAGCTTTTCCACCTCTTCCCGGATGGCCTCACTGCGGAATGCGGCTGCAAAGAATTTTGCAGATCCTTCCGGTTCATCCCCTGCTGAGAAGCCGCCGGGGAACATAACGATCTGCGCTTTTCCGATCTCTTTCCTGTATTCCTCTACAGAATCCCGAATATCTTCTGCACTTAAATTGCGGAAGACTCTGGTAACAACCTTCGCCCCGGCACGCTCAAAAGCTGCTGTGCTGTCGTACTCACAGTTGGTTCCCGGGAATACCGGAATAAATACCTGAGGCTGTCCGATCTTATGGCTGCAGATATAAATAGAGTCTGCCTGGTACGGCTCGTCCGGCACCGCAACCTGCTCTACCCCTGACTCTGTGGGGAACACGTCTTCCAATGTCTTTGTCCAGGACTGAAGTGCCTCTTCCATCGGGATCACAGCATTGCCGTATTCCAGCGTTCCCCGGTCTGTCACTTCACCAATTACTGTGTAGCGGATAGAAAGCTCTCCCGCTTTTCCGTCCGGAACCTCCAGCACCAGATTTCCCCAGCCTGGGGCAAAGAAATCTCTGGGATCCAGGTTGTGCTCGATCTTAACGCCTAATTTATTTCCAAAGGCCATCTTGCTGACTGCCTCGGCGATTCCGTGGCCCTCCACGGCGTAAGCAGAGATAATCTTTCCAGCCTTCATATCATCTGACAATTTTTGATAACCATCCATGATCTGGCCATAATCCGGCAGATCATAAGAATCCTTATCAATGGTAAACAGAACCAGCTTGCTGCCAGACTTTTTCAGCTCCGGCGTGATGATGTCCTTTCCGTTCGCCACATCCACAGCAAAGGAGACTAAGGTCGGCGGAACGTTGATCTCCCCATGCTCCTCGTCATTAAAGGTTCCGGACATACTATCCTTCCCACCTATAGAAGGAAGACCAAATCCCATCTGAGCGCTGTAGGCTCCCAGAAGAGCCGCAAAAGGCTGGCTCCAGCGGGTCGGATCTTCTGTCATTCTCTGGAAATACTCCTGGAAGGTAAAGCGAATCTTCCGGTAATCCCCTCCGGCCGCTACGATCTTCGCTACGGAAGAAAGAACCGCATAGACAGCTCCGTGGTAGGGACTCCAACTGGACAAGTAAGGATCAAAACCATAGGCCATCATAGTCACTGTATCACAGTGTCCCTTCAGAACCGGAAGTTTTGCTACCATCGCCTGTGTCTCCGTGAGCTGGTACTTTCCGCCGTAAGGCATAAATACAGAACCAGCGCCGATAGAACCGTCAAACATTTCCACCAGCCCCTTCTGGGAGCACACATTCAGCGACGCCAGAAGGTTCAGCCATGTCTGTCTCACATCCTCCACTTCCCGGCGAATAAAGGGGCTGCCCTCCCGGTTGGGCGTTAACAGGGTCACGTCGGCTTCCTGATGAGCCCCGTTAGTGTCCAGAAAAGCTCTGCTGATATTTACGATGGTCTTGCCTCTCCAGTTCAGCACCAATCTGGGGGCCTCCGTAACGACGGCAACCGTAACTGCCTCCAGATTTTCCTCAGCGGCATACTTTAAAAACTGCTCTACATTCTCAGGAGCCACTACAACTGCCATCCTCTCCTGAGATTCTGAGATTGCCAGCTCTGTTCCGTCCAGACCGGCATATTTTTTCGGCACCCTGTCCAAATCCACCTCAAGGCCGGCCGCCAGCTCTCCGATGGCAACAGACACGCCGCCGGCACCGAAGTCGTTGCATTTTTTAATCAGGCGGCTTACCTCCGGGCGGCGGAACATTCTCTGGATCTTCCGCTCCGTGGGCGGATTTCCCTTCTGCACCTCTGCGCCGCAGACCTCAATAGATGCCTCCGTGTGAACCTTTGAGGAACCGGTAGCGCCTCCAATTCCGTCGCGGCCGGTACGGCCGCCCAGCAGGATGATAATATCACCCGGGTCAGAAGTCTCGCGGATCACCGCTTTTCTGGGAGCCGCTCCCATAACGGCTCCAATCTCCATTCTCTTGGCGGCATAGCCCGGATGGTAGATCTCTTTCACATAGCCTGTAGCCAGACCAATCTGGTTGCCGTAGGAGCTGTAACCGTGAGCCGCCTCCGTGACGATCTTTCTCTGAGGCAGCTTACCCTTCATTGTTTCTTCCAAAGGCCGGGTCGGATCCGCCGCACCAGTCACACGCATTGCCTGGTATACATAAGTACGACCGGACAGCGGATCTCTGATAGCTCCGCCCAGACAGGTAGCTGCTCCTCCGAAAGGCTCGATCTCCGTGGGATGGTTGTGAGTCTCGTTTTTAAAATTCACCAGCCATTCCTCTGTCTCCCCATCAATCTCCACTGGAACCACGATAGAGCAGGCGTTAATCTCATCGGATTCCTCCTGATCTGCCAGTTTTCCCTCTGCTTTCAGTTTTTTCATGGCCATAAGAGCCAGATCCATCAGGCAGACAAACTTGTCATCTCTGCCCTTGTAAAGTTCTTCCCGATCCTTTAAGTACTGATGATAAGTCTCCTCAATGGGTTTTCTGTAATCGCCCTCTGTAAACGTCACATTCTTTAACTCAGTAGAAAAGGTGGTGTGGCGGCAGTGATCTGACCAGTAGGTATCCAGAACACGGATCTCTGTCACTGAAGGATCCCGTTTTTCTTCATTTTTAAAGTAATTTTGAATATGAAGGAAGTCTTTAAAGGTCATAGCCAGGTTCAGTGAACTGTACAGAGCCTTCAGCTCATTCTCTCCCATATCGCAAAAGCCGTCAAAAACTGCCACATCCGCCGGACTTTCAAAGACAGTCACCAAAGTTTCCGGCTTTTTCTCATCCGCTTCCCTTGAATCCACCGGGTTGATACAGAAGTTCTTGATCTTCTCTATCTGTTCCTCTGTCAGCTCGCCGGAAATCACATAGGTGGTTGCAGACCGGATCACCGGTTCTTCCATCTCATTCAGCAATTTTACACACTGCTCCGCGGAATCGGCGCGCTGATCAAACTGGCCGGGCAGATATTCTACAGAAAAGCACACATCCCCTTCTTTGACAGGAAATGTTTCTTCATATAAAAAGTCTACCGGCGGTTCTGAAAAAATCGTCCCCAGGGCAGCCTGGTAAGTCTTATCGGTTAAATTTTCAATATCGTAGCGAATCAGCACGCGAACATCGGAAACCGTCTGAATCCCCAGGTAGCTCTCGATTTCCTCCCGCAGTTCCTTTGCCTTTACAGCAAAATCCGGTTTCTTCTCGGCAAAAATCCGTTTTACGCTCATTCTTTATCCTCCTGTCTCAATGGCGAACCTTAATTTCTACACACCTTACTAGCCTTATCATACCACAGGTTATAATGATAAGTAAAATTAATATAACTTATCCTTTGCATTATTCATATTAATATATCTTCTCTTTTGATTCAGAAAAAAAGAGATGCCTCATAATTGGTTTATGCAGCATCTCCTCTTATTTCCGTCTGAAATCCTATTTTTTCAATTTATCCGTATAATACAGATGTCTGGGCAAGCCATCCGTCATAATCGGTGTCAGCTCCGCCTGAATCAGAGGACGGATGTAATTGACAAATTCCGGCATCACGTAATCGCCCTCTTCATTGATCCACTCTCTCGGCACTTTCTTTTCAATGTTTGCCACCTTATGTACATCGTAGATATCCGTTACGCAGATATAGGGATCGTCAGAGATTCTCTTCAGAATAATCATCTTTCCGGTCTCCCCCTCAAACGCCGCCTTTACCGCCGCGCCGCCTACCTGGAACGCTTCCGTTATATCAACTCTGGACACGATGTGGGACGCACACCGCTGAAGAGAGTTAAACTCGATGGCTCTCGTCTTGCAGCCCACTTCCCGGTTAATCTTTTCTGCCAGAAATCTGGCTGTACCAGTAAGCTGCTTGTGACCGAAGGCATCTACAAACTCGATTCCGTCTGTCAGCTCGCAGACATAGCGGCCGTCAGCCAGCTTTACACCCTCCGAAACAGCAACGACAACCGAAGATTTTTTCTTGTGGATATCTGCTATTTTTTTCATAAACCGATCAATGTCAAACGGTATCTCCGGAAGGAAAATCATGTCTGGACCTTCACAGTCCTCGCACTTTGCCAGTGCAGCGGCCCCGGTCAGCCAGCCTGCATTCCGCCCCATAATTTCCAGAATTGTTACATTCTGCTGATCGTAAACAAGGCCGTCGCGAATCACTTCTTTTGTAATAGATCCAATGTACTTGGCCGCACTGCCGTACCCCGGTGTGTGGTCGGTGGCTGCCAGATCATTATCAATGGTCTTTGGCACACCCATGAACCGGATCTTGCTTCCATTTAAAATAGAGTAATCGGACAGCTTTTTTATCGTGTCCATAGAATCATTTCCGCCGATATAGAAGAAATATTCAATTTCAAGTTTATCCAAAATGGCGAAAATCTTATCATAGATCTCCCGGTTCTCGCTGATTTCCGGCAGTTTAAACCGGCAGGAACCCAGATAAGAAGACGGTGTGCGTTTCAGCAATTCAATATCCAGGTCGCTGGTAATATGGTCTGCCAGATCCACATACCGCTCCTGAAGCAGGCCCTGGATGCCGTGAAGCATTCCATAAACCTTCTTTGCCCCCCGGTCCTTTGCCGTTTTATACACTCCTGCCAAGCTTGAATTGATCACTGCCGTTGGGCCTCCCGATTGCCCGACAATAACGTTTCCTTTCATTTCCCGCATAATTGTTCCTCCTACTAATAATGACGTTTATACGGAATTACCCCTTTCATTTATTTTATTACAAGAGAAACGAAAAAGTCAACGGCTATTGTGTATATTTACTCATACAACCTCTGATTGTCTTAAAAAAATACACTCTATTTTACATCTCTGCTTACGACCGCAACGGCGTCCATCGTCATTTTCATGATATCCCTGATCTCTTCAGGAGTCATCTTCATTCGCTCTGCCAATTCTTCTACAGTTGCCTCCCGTTCCAGTTCTTCTGCCATAACCCGAGACACCTCCTGGAGCACATTGGCCCGCGCCGCCGCCTCTTCTCCGGCTGTCTGTTCCCGCCGCTGATCCTCCAGAGCTTTTTCCAGACTGTTTCGGATCCTTTCTTTCATACTCTGAAGAAAATCTCCCTCTCTATAGCCATCTACCGCAGCCAGCAGTGCCATATTCGCTTCCTGGATCACATCTCCCGGCGAAAGCGCTCCATCCATATAATCTGCAGCCAGCTCCAGCACCATTTTCAAGTGGCCTTCCACAAGCCTTTTCTTCGCACTCTCATCGCCTCTCGCTGCCTTGGAGAGCAGAATCTCTCTCTCCGGTTCTGTACAGGGAACGATTTCCTGCAAATCATCCAAATACATCTGATAAAAATCTTCCTGTTCAACTGTCTCATCACGGTATTCCATATGCGTCTCCTTTCAATCACCTCTTTACAAGTTCCCCGCTTCCGTGCTAAAATAAGGGAGTACTTATAAGGAGGGCTAATGATGGATATCAATTATGAATTATACAAAGTCTTTTATCACGTTGCAAATACGTTAAGTTTTTCAGAAGCATCGAAACAGCTATTCATCTCTCAGTCCGCAGTCAGTCAGTCTATCAAAGTTCTGGAAAAGAAACTGAATCAGACGCTTTTCATTCGCAGCACCAAGCGGGTACAACTCACCCCTGAAGGCGAAATTCTGCTGAAACATATAGAACCGGCAATCAATTTGATCCAAAAAGGGGAGAACCAGCTTCTGGAAGCCAATACGCTGAACGGCGGTCAGCTCCGCATCGGAGCCAGTGATACCATCTGCCGTTATTTTCTCATCCCTTACCTGCAGCAATTTCACATTCAGTATCCAAATGTCCATATTAAGGTGACGAACCAGACTTCCATTGAATGCGCCCATTTACTTGAGAGCGGGCAGGTGGATTTTATTGTTACCAATTATCCGAACTCTGGCCTTTCCAACAGTCAGACGATACGGACGATCCGCGAATTTACCGATGTTTTCGTCGCCAATCGTCAGCATTTCCCCTTGGAAGATAAAGTCTTTACCTTAAAAGAACTGCAGGACTATCCAATCCTGATGCTGACCAGAAAAAGTACTACCAGCGAATTTCTTCATAAGATGTTTCAGAGAAGCCGTCTGGATCTTGTCCCGGAAATTGAATTATCCAGCAATGATCTTCTGATCGACCTGGCTCGTATCGGTCTTGGAATCGCCTTTGTCCCGGACTTTTGCATCCCGGAACACGACAAGGATCTGTTTATCCTGAAGCTGAATGAACAGCTTCCGCCGCGCCAGCTTGTTGTGGCATATAATGAAAATCTTCCGGTTTCCCAAGCTGCCAAACAGTTTATCGGAATGCTGTAAGCAGCTTTTTCAAATTAGATTGATTCCCAAAAATTTTTGAGAACACCTTTTATCTGGTGTTGACCCACCGCGTAATATCTGTCCCACTCTCTTGGAAACAGGGCCTGGTAATCCGCTCTTAAAAATCTGTCATCAAGCAGAGCGATTACTCCCCTGTCCTCCATCGTCCGAATCACTCGCCCCGCAGCCTGCATCACTTTGTTCATGCCGGGATACTGATAAGCATAGTCAAATCCATTTTTACCTCTTTGGTCAAAATAGCCCTTCAGAATTTCCTGCTCCGTACAGACCATGGGAAGGCCGGTACCGATCAGCACTACTCCGATCAGCCGTTCTCCTGTCAGGTCAATTCCCTCTGAAAAAATCCCTCCCATAACGCACAAGGCTGTCAGCCCCCCATCATCGGTTTTGTCCGGCAGACGAAACCGGTCCAGAAAGTCTTCTTTTTCCTGTTCTGTCATCCTGGAAGATTGAACCGCCAGCCTCGGACTTAGATCGGAATCGCCCCAACGCGCTTTCAGGATCGTCTCAATTTCTCCCAAATACTGGTAAGACGGGCAGAACACCAGGTAGTTGCCCTTTTTCTCACTGACGATGTCTTCTATATAATCTGCTACCTTTTCATATTCCCTGGCATTTCTTCTAGTATAGCGGCTGCTGACGTCCTTGGCAATCACCAAAAGTCTGTTTTGGGGCGGAAACGGTGAATGGGCGTAAATTGCATACTCCTCCGGGTCTCCGCTTAGCAGTTCCTTATAATACCGGACGGGAAGAAGAGTGGCGGAAAAAAATACCGTGCTTACCGCCTGGTTCATACATTCTCTCAGACAGCCTGAGGGATCCACACAAAACAGCCGCACCATAAATTCACCGGAGGGAAGCAGCTCTGTATAAATCTCGTACCCTTCATCCAGACGCTCCTGCACATATATAAAATTCCGTACAGCAAAGTAAAAGTCCAGTACAAGATCCCGATTTTCAAATTCAGGATTTCTGTCCATGAAGATTTCAAATTCCCCGAAGGCCGCCATCAGGTGAACGGCAAAGTGATTGATATCCGGAAGAATCTCATAGCCGCTGCATTCCCGTTTCATCTCCAGCAGCGCTTTATTGCATTTATCCAGCAGACCGGCCAGTTTAGGGGATCGTTTTTTGACCAGCCTTTTCACCGTCAAAAAATCTTCCTTTACCAGTTGGGCGCTGTACATCTTTCTGGCTCGCTCCACTAAATTGTGAGCCTCATCCACCAGGAAGAGATACTTGTTCTGAGGAGTCCCTTCTGAGAAATACCGTTTCAGGCGAACGTTTGGGTCAAAAACGTAATTATAATCACAGATAATCCCGTCCACCCAACTGCTGATATCCAGACAGAATTCAAAGGGGCAGATCTGCCAGCGCTGTGCATACTCCAGAATCTTTTCCCTTGCTATTTCCTGCTCCTCCTGTATCATCTCATACACCGCGTCGTTTACCCTGTCAAAATGGCCTTTGGCATACGGGCACGCATCCGGATTGCATTCAGGCTTTTCCAGAAAGCACAGCTTTTCTTTTGCAGTGATCGTCACACTTTTAAAGTGCAGACCTCGCGTCCTCAGCACTGCCATAGCTTCTTCCGCAACACTCCTGGTAATCGTCTTTGCAGTCAGGTAAAACAGCTTGTCAGCTTTTCCCTCCCCCATCGCCTTCACACCGGGAAATATGACAGAGAGTGTTTTGCCGATTCCAGTAGGGGCCTGGATAAAAAGATTTCGTTCTCTGTTGATACTCTTATAGACTGAGACAGCCAGTTCCCGCTGCCCTTCCCGGTAAGGATAGGGAAAGTTCAGCTCTTTAATAGACTGATTTCTTCTTATTTCATGGTGATATAAGTACCTGGCCCATTTCACATATTCATGGAGAAGGCCTGTAAACCAGCATTCTAACTCCTCCCAGGACCGCTCCGACCGAAATCGGCGAATTTCTTCCGACTCAATATTACAGTAAGTAATCTGAAAGGCAACGGAAGAGAGCTGGCGGTCCAGTCCGTACAGATAGCCGTAGCACATCGCCTGTGCTAAATGAACCGGTATCGGTTCTGTCAGCTCTTCCAAATCCATATACAGACATTTTATCTCATCGACAGTCACGCCCCCCGGTTCTGTCAGGATCCCGTCTGCCCGTCCTTCCACCTGAATGCCGATTCCCTCTACCCAGAAGGTATGTTTCAGAGAGACCTCAGCCTGATAATTGGCTCCCATCCTTTTCTGGATCTTACGGTGCAGGCGGCTCCCTGCCTGCATTGCTTCCTTCTGGGCGCCTGCGGTCCTGCGATTATCCAGATCGCCAGACCGCAAAACAAACTCCACCAGATTCCTCACCGAAATCCGTGTTATCCCCTCTTCTTCCTTCACACTCTCTCACCCCGCTTTCAGATAAACTTTCTGCAGCAAGCGCAGAAACCGGTATCCACAGACACAGTAGTTATTATACTATACTTTTATACAGCAGAACAGTCATCTATAAAAAAGAATCCTGCATTCCTTATAAAGTGAAAAAGGGCGTAGCCTCTTCCGGCCACGCCCTTCCATACTTTCTTATGCAACTACTGTCATATTTCCTTCCAGGCTGTCTAAGTATGCCTCAAACTCTTCACTCTCACCGTTATATTCAACGGTCAGAACTCTGGTCAGATCCAGGCTCAGCACGCCTAAAAGGGATTTTGCATCAATAATGACCCGATTATAAAAAACGTTAATATCGAAGTCACATTTGCTTGCTTCCTGTACAAACTCTTTTGCCGCCGCAATGGATGGCAGCATAATCTTTCTCTGTTTCATACTTTTTCACTCCTTTGAAATGAATTTAAATGTGGTTTGTTTTGTGTTGAACTTATATATAGCACGATTGGTTTTAAATGTCAAATTTTCCTTTTATTTCCAAATCTTCTTTTTTATTATGATTTTTTACTTTTTATATCCCTTTTCTCTTTTTCATTTTTTGCAGTTTTACACATTTTCACCCCACAAAAAAACCGGCCCATCTCCATAATGAATTAAATTTCAGAAGATTTGAAACCGGTTTTCTTGCGTTTGCATCAATTTTTAATGTAAGTGCTTACATCTCTTTATTTCCGTACAACTCTGCTATCTTTTTAATACCAGATGCTGAGGCAGTCCATTGACCATAAATGGCTGGTAATCCCCCTGAATCAGCGGCTCGATGTAATTCAAAAATTCCTGTGTCACGTAATTTCCTTCCTTATTTAGCCAATTCCTCGGCACCAGCTTTTCGTTATTGGCAATTCTGTGAACATCGTAAATTCCGGCAGCGCTCATATAGGGATCATCGGAAATCCTGTCAATGACCACCATTTTTCCCGTATCCCCCTCATCTGCAGCTTTCACTGCAGCGCCGCCTACCATAAAGGCCTCATTGACATCCACTCTGGACGCCATGTGAGAAGCGCTCCTCTGCAGAGTTGAAAACTCTACACTCCGGGTCTTACAGCCAATCTCAGCCCCCATAAAGCTCGCCAAATATGCAGCCGTTCCCTGAAGCTGTCTGTGTCCAAACGCATCTACATAATCAGGACCTCCCGACAGTTCACATACATATCGCCCGTCTGCCAGCTTAATACCCTCCGACACTGCAATCACTACAGAGCTTTTCTTCTTCAAAAGTTCACGCACTTTTTTCAGGCATTTCTCCAAATCAAAGGGGATTTCAGGAAGATAGATCAGATCCGGCCCATCGCATTCCTCCGTCTTTGCCAGCGCTGTTGCCCCAGTAAGCCACCCTGCATTGCGCCCCATGACTTCAATAATCGTGATCATACTCTTATTGTAGGTGAGTCCAAGGGCATCACGGATAATTTCCTTTGTGGAAGCCCCGATGTACTTGGCTGCACTTCCGTACCCAGGCGTATGATCTGTCAGCGCCAGATCATTATCAATGGTCTTTGGAACGCCCAGAAATTTCTGGTCATGCCCTTTGACGATGGCATAATCCGACAATTTTTTAATGGTATCCATAGAATCGTTCCCACCAATATAAATAAAAACTTCTATTTGCAATTTATCCAGAATTGCAAATATTTTTTCGTAAACTTCCGGGTTGGTATGGATTTCCGGAAGTTTGTAGCGGCAGGAACCCAAAAATGCAGAAGGAGTTCTCTTTAGCAGCTCAATATCCATATCTGAATGAATCTGGGTTGACAGATCCACATACTGTTCATCTAAAAGTCCCTGGATTCCGTGAAGCATCCCGTATACTTTGTGGAATCCTCTCTCCTTGGCTGTTTTATACACTCCAGCTAAACTGGAATTGATAACAGATGTCGGGCCTCCGGACTGTCCTACGATAATGTTCCTTTTTCTTGATGCCATAGCAGCTTCCCCCTTCATTTACAGATCATTCTTTTCTGATTATAACAGAGGAGGGGTTTCTTTTCAATTACAATTATAGATATTTCATACAATTTTTTGTAAATATTTGTGCCTGATTTGTATATTTTTTTCTTTTCTATGCAGCGTGTCTGTTTTTCCCTTATCGCGCAGATCAGGTTTTTCAAGCCTGTCACAGCATTTCTTCTGCCGCAAAACTGTGGCAATTTATCTAATAATTTTAAAAACTTCTCAAAATACCCATTGACACCATCACCAGAGTGTGGTAATATAATCAGGCATGAGAAAATACATGTTGTTCCAAGACCATAGGGGAATAGTTCAATGGTAGAGCAGCGGTCTCCAAAACCGTAGATGGGGGTTCGAGCCCCTCTTCCCCTGTTTCCTTTGGGAAAAATTATAAGTGTGGAAAAGTGTGAGGAAGGACTCCTGAATATCCGGAAGGGTATTTAGGGGTTTTTTCTTGTCTACAGCTCTGTGGCAACCTCGTACCGCCAAGCCGCAGGAAAGAGGACCTGCTTAACATGCAGCCACCGCTCCCGGACAGCAATCTGCCAGCGGAATCTTGTAGTAAGATTTGCTCTCCTCTCCGTCAGCCTGGTAAGCCCGGTTCCAGATCCCCAGCGCCGCCTGGACAGTGATCTCCAGTCCATGGTAATAGTAGAGGCTGGCGCTGGTGTGAGTAACGACGTCTTCAATCAGCATTCTGGCATCTTCATTTTCAAATACGACTTCATTTAAATTATTTTTTGTGATCTTCATGTACAGCGCCTCCTTTATATTTTTAAAACGAACAAATGTTCTAGTTATATTATACAAACATTTGTTCGTTTTGTCAATAATAAAAAGGGGGAATTAAAAAATTCCCCAAAAAGAAAAATGGACTTATTTTACAGCCCCTTCGCCTGACGCAATCTGCCATCAAAATCACTCCAGATACCCTATGGCTTCTCTCACATTGCTCACACCAATAAGACGAATGGATCCGTCTGGCTTCATCCTGTCCAGGCAGGTTTTGGGAAGAATGCAGGTGGAAAATCCCATCTTAACCGCCTCTTTCACCCGCTGCTCCGCCATAGTTACAGCCCGGACTTCCCCGGAAAGGCCCACTTCTCCAAATAGTATCACTCCCGGATCCACAGGCCGGTCCTTGTAGCTGGAAATTAAAGCCATCACGATAGCCAGGTCCAGAGCCGGCTCATTCATGCGGATTCCCCCGGCAATATTGACATAGGCATCGAACCGTGCAAGGTCGTAGCGGCACCGTTTTTCCAGAACAGCCATCAAAAGATTGACTCGGTTGTAATCCGTTCCCGTTGCCGTCCTTCTAGGCATGCCAAAGCTGGTCTCCGTCACCAGAGCCTGGACTTCCAAAAGGATCGGCCGGGTTCCTTCTATCGAACAGGCAACCACCGCCCCCGATGCATCTTCCGGCCTTCCCGAAAGCATATATTCCGATGGGTTTTCCACCTCTGAAAGTCCCTGCTCCCCCATCTCAAACACACCGATCTCATTGGTCGAGCCAAAACGGTTTTTTACTCCACGAAGAATCCGATAGGCAGCATGGCGATCCCCCTCAAAATACAAGACGGTGTCTACCATATGTTCCAAAACCCGGGGACCTGCCACCACACCCTCTTTGGTGACATGACCGACAATAAATATCATAGTCCCCAACCCTTTCGCAATCTGCATCAAAAGGCTGGTGGACTCTCTCACCTGGCTGACACTCCCAGGCGCTGACTCTACCTCTTCGCAAAACATGGTCTGAATCGAATCAATCACAGCGATTTCCGGTTTATCTCTTTTTATAATTTCTTCTATAGTACTCAGATTCGTCTCGCACAGAAAGCGGAGTTCTCCGTAGACCTCTCCAATTCGGGATGCCCTCAACTTAATCTGCTTTAGTGATTCTTCCCCGGAAATGTAAAGAACTTTATGGCCGCTGTTGGCCAGATTGCGGCAGACCTGAAGCAGCAAGGTGGACTTCCCGATACCGGGATCGCCTCCCACCAGAACCAGAGAGCCGCCTACAATTCCTCCGCCCAATACCCGGTCCAGTTCCGGAAAACCGGTAGGAAAACGGTCATTTTCCTCTATCGATATCTCCGACAAAAGGGCTGGCCGGATCGTTTCGATCCTGCGATCCCCTCCTGAATAACCGGATAAACTGCGGGAAGCCGAAGGGCCAAGGCCCCTCGGCTTCTTTTTTTCAACCGGCTCTTCCACGAACGTATTCCACTCTCTGCAGGCAGGACACTGACCCATCCATTTCGATGACTCATATCCACACTCTTTGCAGAAAAATGCAGTTGATTTCGCCTTTGCCATATATTATCTCTTCTCCACGCGGATATCTGCAGCCGTTCCCTCGTTCAGCTCCACGCTGACTACCAGCTTTCCGCTCATATTTGTCGTCATTCCGCCCACAGAAACATCGTCCACAAATACTTCATATTCTGTGTCATCCTCTAATTGAATGGTAAGCTGTGCATCCCTGTCACCTTTTACCTGACAGGTACATCCCCGTCCGGTAACATTCAAATGCTCAACTGCAGTGCCCGGCACAGATTCATAGACAAACATACCGTTTCGCTCTAATTTGGTAATCTCACAGCAGGTCTTGACTTTATATAAATCGCCCTGATGTTCAAAATTGTCCACTTTTTGCTTGGAAGGCAATTTGTAATCTCCAAAACTGATTGTTCCGTCAGCCTCGCTGCGGATTAATTCATTCTCCGGCATCTATTTATCCTCCTGGTGTTTTATATGGTGTAAGATTTTATCAGGTATAATAACCACGTTGTGGTTATTATACCATGGCCCTGCGGGCCATGATAGCCTCCGGCGGATTTTAGTGCCCGGACTTCTGCGGTAAACGCAGAAACCGGCATGCACAGATATAATAACCGCTTTGCGGTTATTATACCATCTCGCCTATCGGCTCGATGAGGCTATTCGCCTTATAGAGCTCCCTGTGCAAGCACGGAGCTCTGCAAGGCTCATTATACCATCTTTCTGTGCAAATTTCTAGCAATTTAGCGGAACCTTCAGAGAAAAGTCAAGGCCTTCCCCATCGGGCTTTACCTCTACCTCATCGCCCACTTTCACCGTGCCTTCCAGAACGGCTTCCGCCAGCTTGTCTTCCAGCAGATTCTGGATCGTCCGGCGAAGCGGCCGTGCACCATATTTCTCATCATATCCTTTTTCCACCAAAAGTTCTTTTGCTTCCGGCGTTACATCCAGCGTGATAGCCATCTGCTCTTTGGCCCTTGCGATGATCGACTGCAGCATAATGGAAACAATCTCCTTCATATGCTCTTTTGTGAGCTGGTGGAAGACAATGATGTCGTCGATTCTGTTGAGGAATTCCGGCTTAAACAGACGCTTCACCTCGTCCATAACACGGCCCTTCATGAAGTTGTAATTTTCCTTCTCATCACTGGAGGAAGCAAATCCCAACCGTTTCGGGGAAATAATGTTCTCCGCCCCTGCATTGGAAGTCATAATGATAATCGTATTTTTGAAATCGATCTTCCTCCCCTGGGCGTCGGTAATGTGTCCGTCATCCAGAACCTGAAGAAGGATGTTAAAGACATCGGGATGCGCTTTCTCCACTTCATCGAAAAGAATAACGGAATACGGATTTCTCCGGACTTTCTCACTGAGCTGGCCGCCCTCTTCATATCCTACGTATCCTGGCGGAGAACCGATCATCTTGGAAACACTGTGCTTTTCCATGTACTCGGACATATCAACCCTGATCAGAGCGTTTTCTGTGCCAAACATAGACTCTGCCAAAGCTTTTGAAAGTTCTGTCTTTCCCACACCGGTAGGTCCAAGGAAGAGGAATGAGCCGATTGGCCGCTTGGGATCTTTTAATCCTACCCGTCCCCTCCGGATCGCCTTTGCCACAGAAGCAACCGCCTCTTCCTGGCCAACGACCCGCTGATGAAGGATGGACTCCAGCTTCTTCAGTCTTTCTGACTCTTCTTCCTCCAGCTTGCGAACCGGGATCTTGGTCCATTCTGCTACCACATCCGCCACTTCGCTTTCATCGACTACCATAGGTTTGCTGCTGCGCTCTTTCTGCCATTTTGCCCGGATCTTTTCGATCTTTTCCCGTTTCTTTTCCTGTTTCTTCTTAATATCACCGGCCTTTTCATAAGCCTCTGTCCGAATGGCATTTTCTTTCTGTTTCTCCAGAGCTGCGATCTCTTCTTCCAGGTCCTTAATCTCTGATGGCTCCTTAAACCCTGAGAGGCGTACCTTGGACGCTGCCTCGTCAATCAGATCAATAGCTTTGTCCGGCAGGTATCTGTCGTTGATATAACGCGCAGACAGCTTTACCGCCGCTTCCAGAGCTTCATCCGTGATCGTGACCTTGTGGTGGTCTTCATAGCGGTTGCGAAGCCCCTTTAAGATCTCCACCGCTTCTTTTTCCGTAGGCTCGTCCACTGTTACAGGCTGGAACCGACGTTCCAGAGCTGCATCTTTCTCAATATATTTCCGGTATTCTTCAATAGTAGTAGCACCTATGAGCTGCAGTTCTCCTCTTGCCAGAGATGGCTTTAAAATGTTGGAAGCATCGAGAGCTCCCTCTGCCCCGCCTGCCCCGATGATGGTATGGATCTCATCAATAAAGAGCAGGACGCCGCCATCCTGAGTCACCTCAGAAATTACCTTTTTAATTCTCTCCTCAAATTCTCCCCGATATTTGGAACCCGCAACCATACCGGAAAGGTCTAAAGT
Organism: uncultured Lachnospiraceae bacterium; assembly: GCA_904395885.1. Taxonomy (GTDB): domain Bacteria; phylum Bacillota; class Clostridia; order Lachnospirales; family Lachnospiraceae; genus UMGS1370. The sequence goes on along the minus strand of CAJFOF010000023.1, from coordinate 5,829 downwards.
CACCACCCGTTTGTCTGCGATAGTCTCCGGAACCTCGCCGGAAGCAATCAGTTGAGCCAGCCCCTCTACCACTGCAGTCTTTCCTACCCCCGGCTCACCGATCAGGCAGGGATTATTCTTGGTTCTGCGGCTTAGAATCTGGACGACTCTCTGCATTTCTGTCTGGCGTCCGATAACCGGATCCAGTTTTCCCTCCCTGGCAAGAGCCGTCAGATCACGGCTGTAGGCATCCAGGGTCGGCGTCTCCTTCTTTCCTCTGGTTTTTCCGCTCATAGCCTCTTCCCTGGTAGACTGAGGGGCATCTTCCCCCATTGCCACCAGAAGGTCAATGTTCAGCTTCTGAACGCTGATACCCATAGTGTTCAGCAGCCGGGCCGCCACACAGTCTCCCTCCCGGATCATAGCCAGGAGCAGATGTTCTGTGCCGATCAGCGGTGCTTTGAAGCGAATGGCCTCACGGTAACTGTTTTCAATCACCCGGCGGGCGCTGGGAGTATACCCCTCCTGTTCCGCCAGACCCACTGTATTGTCCGGGGCAATCAACTGGCTGATCAGGTCCATGACCTTCCTTTCCTCAACCCCGTTTTCTTTTAGCACTCTGGCTGCCACACCGCTTCCTTCCCGTATCAGTCCCAGAAGCAGATGCTCGGTCCCCACATAGCTGCGGCCCAGCTCCTGCGCGGCGTCCACAGACAAGTGAATGGCTTCCTTAGCCTTGGCAGTAAAACGATCTGTCATATATTAAGTCCTCCTAAATGTCGTAATTAGTATGTTAACTGGTCTGCTCTTTTAAAAGAGGCAGTTCCCTTCTCAGATAAGCGGCACGTGCTACATCCAGTTCCTCCTGATTCAGGGGCTTGCTGGAAAGTTTCTGAAGGTTGGCAGTCTGAATTCCCAGCATCAGCCGGTATACGGAGCAAGGTTCCTCTGTCCGAATCAGCCTGTCGGCCATACCCGCCATCAACTGAGAGAGAAAGATCATGGCATCTTTTTTCGTCAGCCGTCTGGCATATTTCAAAATGCCGTAGGACTTGTAAGCCTCATCCTCCCGCTCCAATCTGTGATTTTCCAGAGCCATCCTTCTCACTTTTCTCTCCTGAGTGTCAAGCTGTCTGGCTATTTTGGTCACCAACTCAACAATCTCTTTCTCACTCTGTCCAAGGGTCTTCTGATTTGCCACCTCGTAGAGAGCTCCGTAATTTTCAGAGCCTTCCCCGTAAACGCCGCGGATGGTGACGCCGAAACGGCTCAGCTCCGCCAGCATATTGGAAAATTTCTTTCCCATAGACAGGGTGGGCAGATGCAGGATGGCACATGCCCTGAGTCCTGTCCCTGTATTTGTGGGATAGGATGTCAGATATCCGTATTTTTCATCAAAGGCATAGGGAAACCTGGCGTTAATATAATCATCCAGCCGGTCTGCTCTCTGCCACAGCTCTTCCAGGTGAAGCCCCGGAGCCAATATCTGAAGCCGGATATGGTCATCCCCGTTCAGGACAATACTGGTTTCCTCGTCCTCCGACAGGATAATCCCCACCGGGCTTTTCTTCGCCACAGTGCCGGAGTTCAAAATCCGCCGTTCCCTCAATGCCTGCCGGTCCAGATCTTTCAGTTCATCCAGCAGCGCATATTCATAGGTTCTTCCATCATCCTGCGTCAGATCCTTCAGACCAAACTCCAGGCGTTTCACCAGTTCCAGCCCCTCCTCATCCGAGAGTTTCTGAGGGAACATGTGTCCCTCCCAATTTCTGGCCAGACGAATCCGGCTGTACACGATATTTCCAGAAGAAGTCTCTGCCTTTTCAAACCACCTAAGCATCCTGATTCTCCTCCTTCTCCAGTTCTCTGATCTCGTCACGGTATTTTGCCGCCTGCTCATATTCTTCATCCGCAACAGCAGTGGACAGCTTTGCCTTCAGCAGCTCGATCTGTTCTTTCACGCTTCTCTTGGAAGGTTCTTCATCCTTCTCCAAAACTGCCGTTGCCGGCTGCATTTTCTGATATTTCGGACGTTTCCCCACATGGGCATCTCCTCCCTGGAGCTTCTTGATATTGTCGCTCATCAGAAGATCAAATACGCTGTAGCAGTCCGAACATCCAAACCGGCTGTTCTTGACAAATTCTTCGTAGCTGGTTCCGCAGGTCGGACATACTACCTGGGCCAGTTTGTCTTCTTCTTGCTCTTCCTCCTCTCCAATTCCCAAAAGGCCGGACAGAAGTTTTCCCAGCGGGAACTCCCCGTCAAATATGGCGGAGTATCCCGTAAAATCCATTTCTCTGGCGCATTGGCTGCAAAGATTATGCTCCTTTTTTACGCCATTGATAATTTCCGTATATTTAATATTCGCTTCCCGAATCCTGCATTTTTCACATAACATCGTATATCCTCCATTAGAATGATTTCCTTGCTGGAAAATCCGAAACTACTCTTTATTTTTCTTCGTAAACGCATCAAACACCTGATCCAGAATGGAATGGGCTTCTTCCCTGGTGACATCCCTGCAGATTCCTCTGGCAACGACCTCCGCCATATTTTGGCGCATCTCCTCCAATGCCTGAATCTTATCCATATCCAGACAGACAAAGGCCCCCCTACGCCGGTCCAGCTTCACAAAGCCCTCCTGTTTCAGCACAGAATAAGCCTTATTGACTGTGTGCATATTTATTCCAATCAGATCCGCCATCTGTCGGACAGATGGGAGGGAATCCCCATCTCTCAGCGTCTCAGTGGCAATGTCCATAATGATCCGGTTGCAAAGCTGCAGATACAGCGCCTCGTCACTGCTAAAATCAATACTCCAATACACGGTATCACCATCTTTCGTTATATCTGTTATAGCTATAATATAACATAATACCGTCTTCGTCAAGCTGAAATATTTGCCCGCCGTATCCAGAACATCTCATCCATCATCAGCCAGTTTGCTTTAAAGAAATTCATAAGCTGCCAATAACCGGATCCCAAAAGTCCAAATTCCTGAATCAAATCAAATTTGCCTTTTATACTCCGAATATCTTCAAACCACACCTCATGCTGGATCCCATACTGCCAGTAACGAAAATAGGGCGACTGGGCCGTCTCGTCAAACCGGATCTCCACACCAAAATCAATGGCAAGCTGTACGGCTTCCTTATTATTTATGGTTCTGGCCCTGGTCGTTCCCCGTTCATAGGGGAGTGGCCAGTCGTACCCGTAATTTGGAATCCCCAGAAGAATTTTTTCTGCCGGAATCTCGGACACCGCATATTCCACTACCCGCCTCACCATATTGAGCGGCGCTACGGCCATGGGCGGTCCCTGGCTATATCCCCACTCGTAGGTCATCAGCATCACATGATTCGCCGCTTCTCCCAAAAGCCGGTAATCAATTCCTTCATATAAAAGGCCTCTCTGGTCGGCAGATGTTTTCGGAGCCAGAGCCACCGAAACCGGATATCCAAACAAATTCATTACCTGTGTGGTCAGACGCACAAAGGCTGCATAATTCTCTCTGTCTTCTGCCAGGACATACTCAAAATCAATGTCCAGCCCGCCGAACTGCCGTTCCTGCATTGCCCTTCCGATCTCCCAGATCAGTTTCTGCTGAACCGCCGGATTCCGTACCAGGGCTGATACCAGATTGTTATTAAACCGCCCGTCAGCACCAATAGGCGTCAGTACCATAACCGGTCGAACCCCCATTTTTCTGGACGCCTCAATCATCCACGCATCGTCCGACGCCGGGTAGATCAGATTGCCTTCTTCTGTAAAACCGTAGGAAAAAACATTGATATCCGTCAGGTATGGAAGCGTCTCTCCCAGAACCTTAGACTCAATAAAAGGATAGGCATATCCTGTACTGGTCAGCGTCGTCTTGTAAGGCCATGGCACTGTCCCCCGAATGTAAAGCGACTGGCCTACAGCCAGGCGGTAAGGATAGTCGATCTGGTTGTCCCGGATCAGAGTCTCTACCGGAATTCCGGCAGCCGCGGCGATGGCGTCCACATTGTCCCCTTCTTTTACCACATATATTACCATTTGATCATTCCTTTTCTGGGCTGTCCTCTGCCGCAGTGCGGCGAGACAGGTTGTTTGATTTAATATATGTGAAAGGGGACAGAAAAAGACGGGCGGTTTACATTGTCAGTTCACATTCAGCCTGAAGCAGCTTATTGCAGTTCTTCTGTGGGAATCATATAATCCCATCTTTGACAGTTAGGAACAAAAAAGGGGTGTTTCCTATGGGCGCACTATAGGCCCAAAAAGTAACAGTTTCAAGTCCTTTTTGTCCCCTTTGCCAACTTTTTTCGATTGACATTTTTATACTACGGTAATATTCTGAATACAGAGGATGTGAAGGAATGATACAAGGTGAACGAATTAAGGAAATAAGAAAATACCTCGATTTAACAATGGAGAAGTTCGGCGAGCGATTGGGAGTTGGAAAGACTGCTATTTCCAAAGTGGAAAACAACGAGCGAAACCATAGCCCAGTTTGCTGGAGAATTAATGAAAGATGAAGATGATTCTTTCCGCCGTCAGCTGGTTGAGGCACTAGCGCAGCTGGATGAAACTTTGACAATATCATATCCTTACCCGGACAGCCGACGCTGGCCGTCATGGAAGATTTATAATCGAAAAATATATAAAGGAGGTACGCACCATGCCGTTATCCAAGGGGCAAACCTATACATCCGCAGATTACTGGAACCTGCCGGAAGACCGCAGAGCTGAACTGATCGGCGGGCAGCTTTATGACATGGCTCCGCCCAGCCGAATGCATCAGCGGATCATATCGCAAATTTCCCGCATTATTGGAAACCACATCGAATCCCAAAACGGAAGCTGTGAGGTCTACCCCTCCCCCTTTGCTGTCAATCTGGAAGCTGCTGATAAAGATTGGGTGGAGCCAGATATCTCCGTAATCTGTGATAAAAACAAGCTGACCGACCGCGGATGCTCTGGTGCTCCGGATCTCATTGTTGAGGTGGTGTCCCCCTCCAGCCGTCGGATGGATTACTCTACAAAAAATGCTCTGTATTCCGAGGCTGGCGTCCGGGAATACTGGATTGTGGATCCAGAGAAAGAGCGCACCACTGTTTACCATTATGAAGAAGATGCGGCCCCGACCATTTATACCTTCTCCCAGGCCGTGCCCGTGGGAATCTTTGAAGGCTTATCCATCATCATTGCAGAATTGCTGAAATAATACAAAATAGCCGCCCTGTCCCCGGAAAGATAGGCGGCTATTTCTTACGTTCTCAATCACTTCTTCATCATCCGAACTGCAATACTGGCCAGCAAGAACTCCCGGACATAGACCAGGAGATTTGCACCTTCACTCTCATTCATCGGTTCCATTCTCTATTCCCCTTGCCAGCTTAGCTGAAGAAATCGAGCTCATCTACCGCAAAAGCAATGTCAATCTGAAATTCCTCCCGCTGCGGGAGCTGAAGCCCTTGTTCATCTGCAATCACCAGATAGTAGGCTGCGGTATTGCTGTACTTTAACGGTTTCAAATTGAAGGTACACCGGAATGTACGCTCTGTTCCATTCTCATTTGTTTTATCCGCAATAATTTTCTGAACATCGCTGATCTGCTTGCCGCCAGCATCCACAAAGTAAACCTGATAGGCTGCAGCTTCCCGATTCGCTCCCACGGCGTCCTTTTGGTAGAAGTTCAGGTTAAAAATCATATTGCTGATTTTTCTGCTCGCAGACAGCAGACTCACGGTGACCGGCTTGGTATCGTATTTCTGCCTGTTTCTCAGCCAACCGCTTTCAACCATTTTCCCTAAAATTTCTCTGGTTCTGCGCTGTTTTATGCCAAGAAGTTTCATCGCCTGTGC
>CAJFOF010000022.1 GCA_904395885.1 uncultured Lachnospiraceae bacterium | reverse complement strand
TCCCTCCTTTTTGGCTGTTTCCTTCTATTATATCGGGGACTTGGGCTGAAAAAAAGCCCGGAAATTATGAAATTTTCCGAGCTTTTTTCTTTCTCTTTCAGTTTTTTTACTTTAGCTCCGGCCAGTATCCCTTGTTGGCCTCAACCAGCTCATCCAGGATCTGCTTTGCCACGTCAGCCCCAGGAACCGTCTTGGAAAGGGTGATGGCCTGCCACAGCTTGATGTAGCTGTGCTCGATCCAGGCTTCCACCACCAGTTTTTCTACCGCCACCTGTTGCTCCATCAGTCCCTTCTGGAATCTGGGAATCTTCCCCTGACAGATTTTTTCGTAACCATTAGATCCGACCACGCAGGGAATCTCCACCATAGCCTCCGGATCAAAATTTTCGATCGCTCCCTCATTGGGCACGATCAGCAGCATTCTCTGCTTCGTGTTGTAGGCCAGCGCTTCCGCCAGATCCACGATATAGCTGGCATGGGCATCGGCATGGAAATTGCAGCCTTTTGAGGTTCCCGCCTCAATGATCCTGTGGCATTCTGTAAACACGGTCTTTTCCCGTCCCTCCATCACCTCGTTAGCCCTTGTGTGCTGAGGATTACTATGCTTTACCACCTGGTTTGGGTACAGATAATACTTCAGGTATGTATTAGGGATCGTATCAGGATCAACGGCATAGACATCCTTTGCCATTCTGTAGGTCTCTGCCCAGCTTGGATCCCAGCTCTCCTCCGGTCCGGGCATCCCATCCAGAAATCCGTTTTTCTTCATATGCTCTTTGATCTCAGGCATCAGATCCCTTCCATCCTTATGGCGAATGCTGGTCCACCAGCCAAAATGGTTCAGTCCATAGTAATTGATTTCCATCTCTTTTCGGGACTCCAGGCCGCACATGGCTGCCATCATCTCTTCCAGGCCTACCGGCATATCACAGATATTCAGGATTTTGGAATGTGGCCGCAGCCGCCGGGTGGCTTCTGCTACAATAGCTGCCGGATTGGAATAATTGAGCATCCATGCATCCGGGCTGTAGGTCTCCATATAGTCCAAGATCTCCAATACGCCTCCGATAGAACGCATACCATAAGCGATTCCTCCGGGGCCACATGTTTCCTGGCCAACGACACCGTATTTTAAAGGAATTTTTTCATCCTTTTCCCGCATCGCGTATTTTCCTACCCGTATGTGCGCCATGACAAAATCTACATCCTCAAAGGCTTCCTTGGGATCTGTTGTATAGTGATAAGCAATCTCCGGGGCGTGTTCCTTTAAGTAGATTCCGCAGGCTTTCGCCACAATCTCCTGACGTTCCCCGTCATTGTCGTACATCTTAATCTGACGGATGGGAAAACGGTCCTGGTGTGCAAGAAGCATCAGAACGATCCCGGGTGTATAAGTACTTCCGCCGCCTGCTATGACAATTGAATATTTTTTCGCATCCATGATACTTCCTCCTTAACTGTCCATATAATTTTCTAGATGAATATTTTTTCTGTTAATGTAGGCAAAATAAACCAGATCGATAATAAAGAAAATTGCTATTCTGGAACTGGTGGAATTCCTGAGATAACTTGGCTCTGGGGAATGAATAAAAATCGTCAGGTCACACTCCTTCTCTAAAGGAGCATTATCCTCACATGTCCACAGAATCGTCTTTGCATTCTTGGAGCGAGCTAGCCTTAGGTTATCCATCACCGCCGAAGTAGCGCCTGAATAGCAAAAAACAATAACCAGCGAATTTTCATCTGTATTTTTGATTGCAAATTTCTGCAGAATAATATCGTCTATCGCCCGACATTTTAATCCTATGCGGGTAAAACGAATTTCAAAGTCTTTTGCCGTCAAGTAGCTGGTACCTAGCCCGATGAGAATGATCTCCCTGGCATGTTCCAGCAATTCGAGAAAGCGCTCCTGTTTTTCTCTGCCGAAGAGCTGCTCACTGGTCTTGCAGGCATCCAGGATCATTTCCCAGTACCTGGGATTTTCTCTGCTGATATGAATATCTGCCTCAAACTGACTCCGGTCTTTTTCCAGTTCGTGGGTCAGATGGTATTTCAGGTCTGCAAAACCGTCGAAGCCCAGGTTCTGACAGAATCTCACTACTGTAGCGCTGGAAACATGGCATTCTCTCCCTACATCTTTTAGTTTCAGACCGGCATAGCTTTTCCTGTTGATCAGGTACCGTGCAATTGAAATATATGACGCATTTTTTCCGTTCAGCAGTTGTTCTAGTTTCTCTTTTAAGCTCATGCCAGTCTTCCCTTCTTGCTTCATTGTATGCGTGATTCTAACTGTTCCGGTCTTGTCACCGTCGGGCTCAAATCGTCCTTGCGATTTAGTTTGCAGTGGCCCATATACTCATCTGCAGTCATAATATGATCGTTGGTCTCTTTCCTCCATGTCTCCAGACGCTCCCTCATCTCTTTGACAATGTCTGCATACTCCGGTTCCTCTGCCAGATTATTCCTTTCACAGGGATCAAAATACAGGTCAAAAAGCCATTCCCCTGCTTTACTCTTCTGTCTCCATCCGGCCTCCACCAGGAAAGTCTTCAGGTTGGAGTCGTCGCAGTTGGTCATATTATATTTTTTCCAGGTCGCATCGTAATAGCGGATGTATTTGTATCGCTCTGTTCGAATACATCTGGCCGGCTCATAGGAAGTATGGAAATTGATCTCCCCATAGACCTGATCCCTCACTTTCTTGCTGGTATCCCGGAAAACCGGAAGAAGAGAAAAACCCGACAGATTTTCCGGCAGTTCCAGACCTTCTGCTTCGCAAAGAGTGGGGAAGATGTCAACGTGGGAAACCATCCCATCATACCATCTGCCAAAAGACTCCGGATAATCCGGGATCCTCATGATCAAAGAAACCCCCATCCCATCATCCGTCAGATTGCACTTGGAAAATGGATTGGCCAAACCGTGATCCGTGGTAGAGAGAATAATGGTATTGTCATATAATCCGTTTTCCTTCAATGCATCTATGACGGTCTGAAAGTTCTCGTCAAACAGCTTTAAGGACTTGTAGAGGCAGGCTGTGTCTTCCCTCGCTCCGGGATTGTCGTACACGTTTCTGGGAAGCTCCACCTCATCAGCCGGGAACTCCTTCTTTTCCTCTTCTGTCAACTCCGGATAGGGTCTGTGAGTGTGAAACATCCCATAAGAAAGGAAGAAAGGCTTATCCCCGCTGTACGCTCTCAGATAATCTGCCGCTCGCTTAGCGTTCTCCTGATCTGCTTTTTCTTTATCCGGCCGCACTCCGTCTTCTATATAATATGAAATATTTTTTTCGTAGCCCAATCTTCTGGAATAGATCTCTGAAGCATCGGTATAATCGTATCCTTTTTCCTCATGCTGTACACCACAAAGCACAGTCTCGAAACCGTTTCTCTGGAGAAATGCCGCCAGATGTCCGGATTTGTCTTTTATGGAAAATCCTCTGTGGGCCAGGCCTTCAAGGCCATTTTCGTGGGGATACCGCCCTGTCAGCATAGCTCCCCGGCTGGGCGAACAGGTAGGGGAAGCGCAGAATGCATTGCGAAATACCAGAGCATCCCCTGCGAACGCTTTAAGATGAGGCGTCGGAACATTTTTCCCATAGACACTGGTAAATCTGCCGGTGTCATGAGTATGGATATATAAGATGTTTTTCATTCCTGTTTCCCGCCTTTTTCCAAAAGTTCTTTTACTGTGCTTTTAATAAACGGAGCATTCATGCCTACAATAACCTGAACAGCATTCCCTGCTTTCATAACGCCGTGAGCGCCGATCCCCTGGAAATAAGCGTTGCTTTCCACCTTTTCCCCATCTTTTACGGACACTCTCAGGCGGGTCATGCAGTTAGTGACATCTTCGATATTGTCAGCTCCGCCCAACCCCTCTATAATTCTGCTGGCAAATTCTGTTTTTCCTTCTTTTTTCTTCTTGTCAGTCTTTGCCCGATAATCAGCCTTTGTCTTTAAGGAAACCGTCTCATCCTCTTTTTCCCTTCCAGGCGTTGCCAGATCAAATTTCAGAATAATGAATCGGAAGGTGACAAACCAGAGGGCGGTAAAGATCAGGCCAACCCCAATGTGTACCAGGTAGGTCTGCCAGTGATTCTGCCACAGAGGAATGTAATTTAAGGTCGCCCAGTCAATCAGACCGCCTCCAAAGTTGCCTACCAGTCCCATAGCATAGGAAGCCATCATCAAGCAGGCCGACAGAACCGCATGAACCACAAACAGGCCGGGAGCCACAAACAGAAATGTATATTCCAGCGGTTCTGTAATTCCCGCGATCAGGGAAGCCAGCACGGCCGGAATCAGCAGACCTGCCACAACTTTTTTCTTCTCTGGTTTTGCAGTACTGTAAAGTGCAAGAGCCGCACCGGCGATGCCGAATACCTTTACCAGGCCTTTTAACCCAAAGCCGCCCTGAGGAAATAGAACCTTTAACGGCTCTGCAGACTGGGCAAATTCTCCCAAATGTTGTGCCCAATAAGCCACGGTTCCGCCGTCTACCAGAAGATTGTCAAATTCCAGCGGTGCATAGACGAAGTGGTGCATTCCAAACGGCAGCAGAAGTTTCAGCAGCAGGCCAAATAGTCCGACCCCGAAGGTTCCGGTGGAAACCAGAAAGTCCTGCATTGCAAAGATTCCTCTCTGAATCACCGGCCATACCAATACAAAAACCGGCGCCAAGATCAGCATAGCCACAAAGCCAATGATAGAGATAAAGCAGGTACCTCTGAAGATTGCCAGGCATTCCGGAAGCTCTGTGTCATAATAGCGGTTATGGAGCCACACCACAATAGCGGAGACAATGATTGCGCCGAACATTCCTGTATCCAGTGTGCGGATCCCTGCTACTGAGGTCAAACCGCTGTCCCTTGCTGTGGAAGCCAGATCAATTCCCACAGATGGACCCCAAAAGCCCAAAATCTGATTGATAAAATAGTTAAACGTTAAGTACAGAAGCAGCGCCTCCATGCAGCATCTGGCCTGCTCTTTTTTCGCCAACATAATGGGCAGCCCTACCGCAAACAGCAGCGGCATCTGGTTAAATACCGTGTAGGCCCCCTGCTCGACGATCTGCCAGAACCGATACCAGAGTGTGGTATCTGATGCCAGAGAGCCAAACACCATCTGATTCTTGCACAATGTGGCAATTCCAATAATCATTCCCGGAAATGCGAACAGCAGCACGGGAACCAGCATTGCCCCACCGAATTTTTGTATTTTCTGCATCATATAGCCTATTTCCCCCTTGCTTTTGCAATTTTTTTCGTTATAACCGGTTATTTCGATAGTTAAATTATACAAATTTCATAAAATTATTGCAATATTTTTGGGCAAAACAGGAATTTCTTACATATTATGAAACTTTTTTCATATCCAGTTTTATTTCAAAATTTTCTGAATATTCTCTTTGATTCTCCGGCTCATCTGTATATAATTCTCTATCTCTTCCTGCGAAAAACCAGCGAGCATAGCCTTTCCATAATCTTCCATGGCTATCTGAAATTCAGGCAGCAAAAGCTCTGCCTCCGTCTGCAGCAGAATCCGGATTTTTTTCTCTTCGCCTTTTTTCTCCTTTTGCTCCTCCGTTTTGATAAAACCTTTCAGCGACAGTTTCTGAATGACGGAGGTAAGGCGTCCCCTGGACAATCCCAGAATATCCGCCAGTCGTTTCCGGCTGTACGTGCCATCTGACTGGAAGACATACAGAAGAAAGCTAACCTCTGAGATGCTCAGTCCGTGTTTCAGCGCTACTGGTTCCAGGTAATGTTCCATTAATTTTCTGCTGCGGTAAGCCTCGGATAAAATCCCATCTTCTTGAATAGCTTCCCTGTAAATGATATTTCGTTCTGTTCCCAATTTTTTCGCTCCGCTCAAAATAGAAGGCAAAATTATGCCGTCTTTGGCAGAATCAATCAGAAAACGATATACCTGCAGCCGGTTCTTTTCATAGTCCTCCTCATCCAAAACATGTTTATAAAAATTGTTATAGTACTCGAAAACCATCAGTTTCATTTGAATGACTTTAGAAATATTCATACTTTGACTGACAAGAGAGCCTTTTCGTTTAACGTAATAGTAGATGGGAACCTGCAGGGCGCAGATCGATCGGGCGTACCGGAGATATTCCAAATTGAACATAAAATCCTCGCACCAGCTTATCTCTTTATTCATGGAAAGCCGATGACCGTCCACAATATCTTTCCGATAAAGCTTATTCCACAGAGCACCGTAGTAAAAGTCTGACGGCCGTTCCATCATGTGGGAGGCAAATTCTTCTTTGGTCATCACTTTGTCTTCTTCAATGTCACCTTTATGAGAAACCCGATCCCCGATGACCCGGTAAAAATCAGCGATCACCATGTCGCAGCCTGTCTCATTCGCTTTTCTCACCATCAGCTTTACAGCCTGCGGGGCCATCCAGTCATCGCTGTCTGCAAACTGGAGATAGGTTCCCTTCGCCTGGCGAATTGCCATGTTTCTGCTGTCAGATACGCCGGTATTATCTTTGTGTATCACATGGATTCTGGAATCTTTTTTTCGGTAACTCTCACAGATCTCTCCTGACCTGTCTGTACTGCCGTCATTGATCAAAAATATTTCCAATTCTGTGTATTCCTGATTTAATATGCTGTCAACACACCGCTCTAAATAGTCCTGTGCATTATATACTGGGACAATAATACTTACCGTTGGCTCCATGCTGTCTCTCTCCTTGGGTTTTTATTTCATCATAGCATGGGAATATCAGAAAGACAACTTTTGCTCCATCAAAAAAGATGCTGCAATATGATCACCGCCTGGCAGGGCAGTATATCTGCAGCATCTTTCTCCGTTATTCCACTATTATTTTAATTCCACCAGCACTTCAATCTCGCATGCGATTCCGCCCGGCAGGGCATTTGTCCCTATAGCCGTTCTGGCCGGAACGCCGGCCTCCTCTCCGAACAATTCCTTGAGAAGCTGGGATCCTCCGTTCACTACCTGAGGCTGTTCTGTAAAGTCATCTGTGCTGTTGACAAAAGCCAAAACCTTTACAAAACGGTGAATCCGGTTCAGATCCCCGGTCTTATCGTGTAAGTTTGCCAAAAGGTTCAGCATACACTGGTATGCTGCCCGCTGACCATCCTCCACAGTCAGGTCTTTCCCCAGCTTTCCAATTACATTACTGTCCCCTATAGCCGGACTGCAGCCTGAACAGTACAGGAATTTATCTCCCATCTCCTGAACCGGCGTGTAGATTCCTCCCTTTGGAGGCGGTGCCGGCAATTCGATCTTTTTTTCTTTTAAAATTTCATAAACATCTCTCATTATCTTCACTCTCCTATCGCATTTTTTGGTATCCCTAATTCTCTGATTACCTGGGCTGCCTTCTCCGTATGGAGATATCCTCTGCCCAGGGCAATGGCTCCATGGGCGGGCAGGAATACTTCCGGCCGAATTTCAGCCAGACGAAGGCAGGTTTTTATGTAAGCAGCCAGATCACAATCCCAAATAGACTGCAGGGATATCTTTCCTCCATAATACACCGAATCCCCGCAAAAGAGAACCTTTTTTTTATCTATTACAGTCATGTAGCAGCTATGGCCGGCACAATGGCCTTCCGACTGAACTGCTTCGATTTCCAGATCCCCTACCCGAGTTATTTGCCCGTCTTCCAGTGGAATGACCGGACAGGCATGAAAGGAAAAATCCTTTTCGTATACTCCGGCCTCCACAGCCGCATCAATTGACAATGCCTTTCTGTCTCCCCGGGATACATAGGAGGCCGTTTCTTCCAGCGCATATACTTCTGCTCCGCAATCCTTAGCTAATCTCCACGCTCCTCCTGCATGATCCCCGTGGCCGTGGGTCAGAAAAATCTTTGTTATGTCGCTCAGGCTGTGCCCTGTTTTTTTGATATTTTCCTCAATCTCCTCTGCCCCCAGGCCGCAGCCTGCGTCGATGAGCGCCGATTCGCTCCCGCCATCCACCAGATATACCGTACAGTCCGTCGGATGGGACAGGCTAAATCCTGAGTCCCCGGAAGCCACGATCCAAATCCGTTCTTGCAGTCTCACGATCCCCCTCCTTTATACGCTCTTTCCTCTGGCGTCAATAGAAATCATCCGGTCCAGTTTTCCATTTCTAAACCCATATACGTTTTCAGCAAGATTTGTCACAACGCAGGCATGGTTGGGAATGATAGAAATTTTGTCCCCGATCTCCAGCGGATTTTTACCCGAACTGCGTACAAAAGCGTGTTCTTCATTCAGAGAATAAATCTCCAGATCCGGATATTCCAGAATATAGCCGTAACCAGGCCGGTGATGACAGGTGTCGCTGGTCAGAGATTTGGTTCCCACGTCACAGATAACCACCTGATCGTCCGGTTTTGCAATCACGGTAGATGTTACGATAAGAGCGCACTCCTCCGGTTTTGCCAGACCCACATCAAGCTGCCCGCAGTCATTAAAAATATAGTGGCCGCTTCTGATCTCCGTTATTCCCTCCAGCAGTTCAGGGAATTTGCCGGAAAAGCTGGAACCTGCGCTGAGAATTTCCATAGAAAATCCGTGTTTCTTTAACAGCTCTGCCGTATTTACCAGCTCATCCCGCTCTTTTTTACAGGATTCTTTTATATCCTCTTCCGTGCGGCCGTCATAGATCAGGCCTCCGTAATACATCAGCCCCCGGATCTTCAATCCCTTTAAATCTTTCACTTTCATGGCAAAGTCCAGAGCCGGCTCCATAGGCTTTACACCGCCCCGGTTCAAGCCGCCGTCTATCTCTATGAGCACTGTAAGTTGTTTTCCTTTTTTCTCGAACGCCTGGCTGAGAGCTTCCGCCCCCTTTACGCTATTTATAATGGTAGAAACGTTCACCCGTTCGTCTAAATCCAGCAGCCGCCTGATCTTGTCCTCCCCGATAATCGGATAAGCGATAAAAATATCCTTAATCCCACAGTCGGCCATGACTTCAGCTTCCCCTAATTTTGCCGCCGTGATTCCGCAGCATCCGGCCTTTATCTGCAGCTCTGCCAGGTACCCGGATCTGTGAGTTTTAATATGGGGTCTGTGCCTGATTCCATATTTTCCGGCTTCTTCTGCCATTTTCTTTATATTCCGTTCTGCCTGATCCAGATCCACCACTACTGCTGGTGTGGGCAGGCGTTTCAAATCTGTATTCATGCTGTTGTTCTCCCTTTTAAACCACTTTTTTCAACGTTTCTGTTCCCAGAATAGCTGCAATCGCCGCCTCGTAAAACTCCACTGCTGTTTCCAGTTGGCCGATTTCCAGATATTCATCTACCGTATGGGCCTGCAGGAGACTTCCCGGCCCGCAGATCACAGTTTTAATTCCCGCCTCCGTCAAAAAACATTGTTCGCAGGAAGCGTCAAATGCCTGGGCCTTGTGCTTTCTTCCGGAAATCCTTTCTCTGATCTCCAGCATCTGTTTTAAGAACGGATCTGACAAAGGCAGTTCCCCCCCTGGCATAAAGAAGTGGCTTGTAATCTGTGTCTCTTCTATGCCCGCCTGGCAAAGGCCCTGTTTCAGGAAAGCCTCCGCCTCCGCCTGACTCATTCCCGGAAGAATCCTGAAATCTGTCAGCATTCTCACCTGTCCCGGTACCACATTATCCTTTTCGTATCCTTTGAGCATGGTAATGGCGATTCCCGGCGATGGCAGCAGCGGATGCTTATATTCTTCCAGTTTCTGGTTCAGCTTCTGAATTGCCTCTATGGCCTCCGCCGATTTTTCAATAGCTGACACGCCTTCTCCCTGAGGCAGGGCAGCGTGGCGTGCAGGACCAAAAATATCGATATAGTCTCTTGAAACCCCCCGGTGGGCCGCAGCGATCTCCATATCCGTAGGCTCCCCGATAATCGCATAGTCTCCTCCCGGATCATCGGAAAGATATCTGCGGATTCCCAGATTAGAACACTCTTCATCAGCCACAAACAAAAGTTTTAGCCTTCCGCTTTTCGGGCCGCCTCTATGAACTGTTCGGATCGCGGCCGTACACATGGCGGCGATTCCCCCCTTCATATCGCAGGCTCCTCTTCCGTAAATTCTCCCCTCCCGGGCAACCGGATCAAAGGGGTCATGGCTCCATGGTCCCGGAGCTGGGACAACGTCCAAATGACCGTTCAGCATCAGTTCCAGTCCGGGGCCAGCCGAAAACTCCGCAATCAGATTGGCACGCCCGTTCCCAAGCTCCTGAAGCTGGCAGGTAAAACCGTTTTTTTCCAGCAGCTCAAACAGCAAGACGGCCAAGGCCCTCTCATTTCCCGGCGGATTTACTGTATTGACTGTGATCATTTTTTTTAACAGCTCTAATGCATCCATGTTTGTCTCCTCGGTTTCTGCTTATTAAAATTGCAACCTGCTGTATGCATCTAAATACCGTTGATAAAGGCTGGCATATATTTTCACATTGTCCGTTTGAGGCTCCAGGGTTCTTTTTATTGTCAACTGTTCTCTGGCGACTTTTTCCAGATCCTTAAAAATACCCTGTCCGTATCCGCCTATCAGCCCAGCCCCTACCGCAGAAGCGTCGGAATTTTCCGCTTCCAGCAGCGGTCGGTTAAACATATCTTTTATGATTTCCGGCCAAAGACGGACCTTGACTCCGCCACCGCCCAGGACAATGCGCTCCAGAGCTCTGCCCTGAATCTTCTCAAATATTTCAAGTGTTTGGCGGAGATTGCAGGAAACCCCTTCCAGCATACTTCTGAAGAGAACCCCTCTGGTCACGGCGGTCTGGATTCCCAGGATAACCCCTCTGTCTCTGTCATTATAATATGGCGAGCCGCTCCCGGCAAGAAATGGAATCGTCAAAACATTCTGACTACCAGGCGGGATCTGTGACGCCTCTTCAGACAAAACCCCGACCAGCTTATAGTCAGCCTCTCCGCTCCCCGACAGCATACCGGAAATCCAGTTGACCACAAGACCCCCGTTAAAGTGAGAACCCAGGGCATACATTTTCCCCGGAAGAGCGTGGGTGTGAAAGGTAATCTTTCCAAATTCAGATTCCGGAACGCTTTCCGTCATTGCCAAAAAGGTCGCGCAGGTCCCCAGGGTCAAAGTGGAATCCCCTGTCTGAAACAGACCATTTCCCACCGCGCCGCAGGCCATATCTGCAGCCCCGTATACAACTTTCGTTCCTTCTTTTAATCCGCTCCAGGCAGACGCCTCTCTTGTCACAGTCCCTGCTTCTTCATAAGGCTCGTGAATGGCCGGAAACAGGTTCCTCCTCAGCCCTGTCTTTCTGATAATCTCCTCCTCCCAGGTTCGGCTTTCCGGATCAACACACAGCGAATTAAACGCATCCGTTGCTTCCGTCTCCGCCTTTCCGGTCAGACAGCCCCGCAGGTAATCTTTGGGAGAAAGCCATGCGGCGGCTTTTTCGTAAATTTCCTTTTCCTTCTCTTTCAGCCACAAAAGTTTGGGCAGAGAGAATGCCTGAATGACCGGGTTTCCGGTCAGTTTTCGGATCTCCTCACCTACGGTTTCTGCAAGAATCCGGCATTCCTGGGAACTCCTGAGATCTGACAGCATAATACAGGGATACAGCGGTTCCATTTCCCCATCTACCAGAACCACACCGCTCATATGGCCGGAAAATGAGATCACATCAACCTGATTCAGTTCTATCTCTTGAGCCAGTTCTTTTAATCCGCTCTGAAGAGCCTTCTTCCAATCCTCCGGCTTCTGTTCCAGCCATCCTGGCCGGGGAGTAAAGGTTCGGTATGGAGCCGTGCAGACCTTTTTGGTGTTTCCCAGACCGTCCATAGCAAGAAGCTTTAGCTGGGAAGAGCCAAGATCAACAGCCAGTATCATGTGATCGCCTCTTTCTCTAAAATCTCGCACATCCGGTTCACAACATGTTCAATAATCGCCTCTCCTTTTTCTCTGGTAGCCGACACTGCATCTCCCAGAACGGCCGTGTCCATAAAATCTGTCCAGGGCGTAGGCGTATAGTCAAAATTCTCCGGGAAATCCGGGTACTGGCAGATCGCTTTGGACTGATCTACCCATTCCGGGCAAAGATACAGCATATAGGAGGTCTCGATCTCGCAGGCATGGAAGTAACCTTTATGAGGCATGGGGCTTTCGCACACATTGGGTATAACCTCCTCTGCCCCCGGATAAGTAAAAAGAAAGACTTTTATATCGCAGGTATCGTACAGCATCCTGGCCGCCATCTTCATAGCGTCTCCGTTTCCCACATGAGTGTTGACGATCGCCATCCGCTTGATCCCCGCCTTTTCCAGGCTCTTCCCAATCTGAACAATCATGCCGCTTAAAACGTCATTGGAAATATTGATGGTCCCAGGGGCTTCCCTCAGAGACCACACCTGGCCGTAAGGAAGAGCCGGAAGAAGGAGAGTATTTTCTTTTCCCAGCTTTTCTTCCAGCTTGTCGGTCAGGGCCTGGGCCAGATAGAGATCTGTTCCGATGGGCAGGTGGTTTGCATGAACCTCCACTGCTCCGAGAGGGAGCAGTGCTGTCAGGTTCCGGTCTTTCAGCGTTCTCCCCTCTTCCTGATTCATTTCTATTAATTTCATGATCCGCCTCCTAATTTTTATGCCTCATCCGCCAATACTTGAGAGCCGGTCTGGGACTGCTATTTTTTAAATGAAAAGCACCGTCTGGGGTTATTGATAAAAATGTCTTCAGCCAGTTGCTTTCCGTTCAGTCCCTGGTTTTCCGCCTCGTCGATCAGCCGATCCATCCATTTCTCTTTTATATATGTCAGGCCTCTGGCCCAGGTATAACTGTGATAGTAGCTTTTTCTGGCAGTATCTCCGCTGACTAAAAGCTGCTTCTGGTGGCCTCTCTTTGCCAGTTCCAGGATACACTGAATCCTGGTGGATTCCGGCCCGTATTTAATCTTTCCAATCCCGTCAAAACAAAGGAATGCGCCTGTCTGGGCAATCTGGAGATGGTAATACGTATCTGGATTACGGTCCATATGGCCAAAGCTGACATACTCCAGATTTACCCCTTCTTCCTTTATGTATTCAATCTGTTCCAGTGCCATGGTTCCCGCTTCTGTGTGAGAATGAACCGGAGCACCGGTAGCCAGATGAGCACGGCAGCCCGCGCGGATCGTTTTCACTTCCAACGGACTGATGCTGTTGTAGCCCGTTCCAAATTTTACCTGGCCGCCTCTGATTCCGGTTCCCTGCATTCCAACCTCAACTTCGTCTATTACAAAACGGGTCAGTTCCTCAATCGACGCCTCTGCTATCCACTGGCGGTAAGTCCGTTCCTCCCCAGGCATCCGGGCATCCCACAAAAACCCTTTGTTGAACCCGGCTGTGCCAATGATGTTCATCCCTGTCTTCTCTGATATATCATAGACTGCCTGAGGCTGCCTTCCATAATCAATAGCCGTTGCATCTACAATGGTGTCAATGCCCGCCCGCTTCGCTGCGGCCACCTCCTCATAACTTTTCTCCGGATCGTCCAGAAGAAGGTCATCTTGTCCCCTTTCCTTCCAGTAAGCAGGAACGCAGACAATATGTTCATGGGCATAGGTAAATCCCATTTCCTCCGGCTGAATATCTCCCCTCATTGTTCTGACAAATGCCATCTCTACTGTCCTCCTTTTTGCTTTTATTGTTTTCCGGCTTTCCGCTGGTTAATAGCCACCATCACAGCAATAACGGCTCCCTGGCAAATAAACTTTCCAGCTTCTGAAATTCCCAGAATGGTCATCAGGCTCTGCAGGATCGTCATGATCAGCACACCGGGGAATGTCCCCTCCAGACTCCCGATGCCTCCTGTAAAGGCAGCCCCGCCGATAACGGAGGATGCCACTGTATTCAGTGTATAATCCAGTCCAATGTCCACCGAAGCCACACCGATATATGCAGACAGCATCAACCCTGCAAGTCCTGCAAGGAATGCACAGACTACATAGGCAGAAATGGTAATCCAGTCTGCATGAAACCCTGACAGTCGGGACGCTGACGGGTTTGCCCCTGTCAGATACAATTTTCTTCCATAGATTGTCTTTTTCAGGATCAGCGACAGGAAAATCCAAATCACAATCCAGATAATGACAGCAACCGGAATATCCCCGATCCAGCCGCTGGAAATAAACCGCATTTCATCTGCGATACTTCCCCTTGCGATTCCCTGGGTATACAGGTAATATCCGCCCTGAATGATAATCCCCATCGCCATAGTCACCAAAAACGGCTGCATCTTAAATTTCGTTATCATGATACCGTTGACCAGACCGATTACCAGACACAGGGCCAG
Organism: uncultured Lachnospiraceae bacterium; assembly: GCA_904395885.1. Taxonomy (GTDB): domain Bacteria; phylum Bacillota; class Clostridia; order Lachnospirales; family Lachnospiraceae; genus UMGS1370. The sequence goes on along the minus strand of CAJFOF010000022.1, from coordinate 21,871 downwards.
GGAGATCGCCACTGCCGGAGCAATCCGGTTTACATCACCGTTCATGACAGAAGCTGCAATCAGATTCACCATAGACATTGTGGCTCCCACTGACAAATCCAGTCCTCCTGCCACCAATACAATCGTCTGCCCCATAGCCGCAATCCCCAGCGGTGCAGCGGTCCGGGCAATATTCAGCAGATGGGAAGGGGACACACTCCCCTGAGTGGCTCCGAGAAAGACTGCAATAGTCGCCAGCAGCAAAAGGTAGATGCCAAGAGGAAAGGACTGGTAACGCAATTTTTCTTTTATCTGGTTCATACTGCTTTCCTCCTCTTCATTTGGAATAGTACCAAGGAGAACATTAAGAGTGCTCCCTTAATGATGTACTGATAGTACGGCGAGATTCCCATACTATTCATAATATTATTGATCAGTGTCAGGATCACCGCACCGAAAAGCGCTCCAGCCACGCTTCCGATACCTCCGTTCATGGATACACCGCCAATTACTGCGGCGGCCACGGAATCCATAGCGTAATTGTCTCCTACCAGAGGATTTCCGCTGGAAATTCTTGCTGAGAGAACAATTCCCGCTATCGCGGCAATGACGCCGGAAATAATATACACCTGTATGGTAATCTTCTTTGTGTTAATACCCGACTGCTCCGCGTACAGTTCTCCGTTTCCTACCGCATAAACCTTTCTTCCAAATCCTGTATAGTGAAGAACCACCCAGATCAGGACATATAACACAATAGCCGTCAAAAATGCGATTGAAAAAATCCCAAATCTGGTTCTGATAAAGTCTGCAAATCCCTGATTGACCTTACCTCCTGAGCTTGGCATCAGTACCAGAGCGATTCCTTTGACAAAAGCCTGTGTGGAAATCGTAATGATCATCGCCGGAATCTTAAATTTCACAACTCCCAGTCCGTTTACCAGTCCAACCAGGACCCCTACCAAAACGGCCAGGATCAACGAACCCAACAGCCCTGCCGTCCCTGTGCTGCTGAACATTGCTACCCAGATCGTGCTGATAGAAATTACAGAACTGACCGACATATCGATCCCGCCGATAAAAAGCGCCATACACTGGGCAATCGAGACAATAGCAAGGACTGCCGCCTGAGTCAGTACATTTCTCAGATTTGCTGCTGTCAGAAAGCGGTCTGAGGCAATCGACGCCACCACGATCATGATCACCATAATAATCATAGAGGGAACTGCCTGTTTCATATGAGTTTTTACGGAACCTCTCACGCTTCTTCCCCCTTTCCTGAATTTGCAGAAAGCTGCATAATCCGTTCTTCTGTAGCTTCTTTTCCGGCAATCCGCCCGGATATCCTTCCCTCATACATGACGTAAATTTCGTCTGAGATACCGATCAGTTCCAGCATGTCACTGGTGAAAACAATCACACTGGCCCCCTCCCTGGTAAGCCGCCGGATCAGTTCATAAATTTCCAGTTTGGACTGGACATCAATTCCTCTGGTCGGCTCATGGAGAATCAATATTTCCGGTTCCGTCTTGATCCAGCGTGAAAATACGATTTTCTGCTGATTTCCTCCTGACAGGCTTTTCACTGGCTGCCTGGCATCGCTCAGCTTAATTTTAAGCTGGTCAATTCCATCCTGAATCTCTTTCTGGGAATCCTTCTTTTTTACAAAACCAAATTTTGAATTTCTTTTATAAGACAGCGACAGAATATTTTCCCCGCAGGAGAGATCAAGGAAAAGGCCCTCCGCTTTCCGGTCATCTGACAGGAAAGCGATCTTATTTTTCACTGCATCCACAGGGCTGGCAATTTTCTTCTGCTCTCCGTCGATCAGACAGACTCCAGACGTAAAGGGTTCGATTCCAAACAGCGCCCTGGCCAGTTCTCTCTGTCCCTGGCCTTCCAGCCCTCCGATCCCGATCACAGCGCCTTTGGGCAGCTTTAGGTCAACGTCCTTTACCTTCGATCCCACACATCCTTTTTGAATCTCCAATTTAATGGTATCGGACAGCTTATCGTTTCTGGGTGGGTATACATTCTTAAACTCCCGTCCCACCATCTTGCTGATGATCTCATCGTTGTTGGTGTTTTTTGTCATGGCAGAAAAAACAAACATACCATCTTTTAATACTATCACCCGGTCACAGCAGGTAAAAATATCATCCATTCTGTGACTGATCACGATGACAGAAACGCCCTGTTTTTTTATCCTGTGAATAAAATCAAACAACTGATCCGATTCCGTTTTATTCAGACTGGAAGTCGGCTCATCAAAAATCAGAACCCGTGGATGGGCAGCCCAGGCCTTTGCAATTTCCACGATCTGTCTTTGAGCCGGCGTCAGATTTTTTACCAGTTCATATTCATCGATTTCATATCCAATTTCTTTCAAAACTTCTGCAGCCTGCTCATGGAGCCTTTTCTGGTCAATCCATCTTCCCTTTTTCGGTTCCATTCCCAGCATAATATTTTCTCCTGCCGTCATCTCATTCATCAGGCTCAATTCCTGATGGACAAAGGCAATCCCTACATCTCTCCCATCCCTGGAACTGGAAAAATGGCTTTCTTTTCCATCCACCAGCACAGTCCCGGAAGACGGCGCAAGACCCCCGCTTATAATATTCATAAGAGTAGATTTTCCGGCTCCATTCTCGCCAGCCAGAGCCAATCCCTCCCCTTCAAAACACTGGATGGAAACATCCCGCAATACGGTATTTTCGCCAAAATTTTTAGACAATTTCTGTCCCTCTAAAATAATTCTGCCCGTATGTTCCATTCTTTCCCTCTCGATCTTTAACGCATCCATTCCACCAGTTACAAAAGTCCCGGCGCCGGATTTTTCATCAATATCCGGCGCCGGTCCCGTCTCACTTAATTACTGAAAATCTCGGCTAATACGTCTTCCGGAAGTTCTGTTCCACACCAAACATCATCGGACAGATCCATGTGGACGTAGTCAGGCATCTGCTCTGTTGTGATGGTCATAACCGGATAAATATCATCCTTCTTAACTTCTTCACCATTCATCAGTTTAACAGCATTTTCGATAGCAACTCTTGCCAGCCAGGTAGGTTTGGAAACTGCAATTCCTTCCATATTATTGTTTACGCAGGCCTTCAGATATCCATTATTGTCTTCTCCCGTCATAGGAACCAGATCACGATTTGCCTCATTAAAGGAATCAATAGCGCCCAGTGTCATAGCACCGCCCTGAGACCAAACGCCGTCGATTTCCGGATAGGTAGCCAGCAGGTCTGAAGTAACGGTCTTGGCTGTCGCATAATCCCAGTCAGCATCCTCTGCTGCCAGAATATTGATGTCCGGATACTGGTCAAATACAGACATTGCGCCTTCATAGCGAAGCGTGTTGGATGAGAATCCGGAAATTCCGTTCAAAAGTATGATATCTCCCTCTCCTCCAATCTGCTCTACCAGCCACTCAGCACCGGTTGCTCCGAAATCGCGCTCATCTACCGTAACTAAGGAGTCATAGCTGTCCCCATCAATGGTGGCTGCCAGCAGAACAACCTTGATACCGGCATCCATAGCATCCTGCAAAGTGCTGTTAATTGCAGTAGTATCGATCGGTGTTGTAATAATGACATCCACACCCTGAGCGATCAGATCTTCCAGATTTGCGATCTGTTTGCTGACGTCATTGTCGGACTGTACATAGGTAACATCCAAATCATCTTTGTAAAGGTTCTCTGCATTCCACTTAAATTCCTGATAGAGCTGTACGGACCAGGAGTTGCCCAGATAATAAATATCGTAACCCACTTTGATCTTTTCCCCGGTCTTATTTTCTACCTTGGCAACTTCTGACGAAGTTTCTTCCGCTGCCTCCGTCTCAGCAGAAGAAGTCTCCTCTGTTGTCTCAGCCGCAGCCGTCGTCTCAGCCGCAGTCGTTGTCTCAGCCGCAGTCGTTGCGGCAACCGTTGTCTCAGCCGAATCGCCTGAGGAACATCCGGTAAGCGCAAGAGAAAGCGCTACTGCTACAGTCATTCCCAATGCTGTTGCTCTGGAAGCCAAATTTGCCTTTTTTCTCATTTCTTTTTCCTCCGCTTCTTTTTGTAAGTTGTTTTTGCAAATCCCCCATTGGATTTGTCTATATCTTATCATTGATCACTTGACTAGTCAAGTATATTTTTATCTATTTTTTACAATTTTCATTGAATGTCTTTCAATGCTATAGGGCATTTCGCTCTGTTTCTGCCATTTTCCAATCATTGACAACCGAAACTTACTATGATAAAGTAAGAATATAACATTTTTAGAAAACAAATGTTTTCTATCGCAAAGGAGAATTATGACATCTTCCAATTCGGATTCCTTGAATCAAAATTCCCATCTGCCCTACTACGTTCAAATCAAATATTACCTTCGCCAGATCATTCGCGATCTGGGACCAAACATGCTGGTTCCCAGCGAAAAAGAATTGGCGGAAACCTTCGGTGTCAGCAGAGGAACCGCCAAGCAGGCAATTATGGACTTAGTATACGAGGGTGTTCTTTATCGAAAGCAGGGAAAAGGTACTTTTACCGCCGATTTTATTCCCAGGCAGTACAATCACCTCCCATCTTTCACCGGAGATATCCGAAAAGCGGGGCATAATGCGGTCTCTCAGCCGCTTCAGTTTTCTTATTCCGCTCCCGCCCCCAGAGCAAGAGCTTTCTTTGCGCTTTCCGACGATGAACCGGTATTAAAGTACAAACGGCTGGTACTGGGTGACGGAAGTCCTATTGCCGTCGTCACCAGTTTTTTGAACGGACGGCTTTTTGGCGGGTTACAAATGGCAGATATCGGAAATTCTCTGTATGATTCTCTGATTAAAAAATTCGGCTTTGCCCCAACTCAGGCCCACGACACCTACTGTCTGGCAGAGATATCCCCCAAGACTGCCCACCTTTTGGAACAGCCGGAAGGCGGGATTGTCGTTTATAGCGAGCGCCTTGCCCTTCTCTCCGACGGAACCCCCGCCGAATTTGTAGAAAATTATATCCGGGCAGACCGGTTTAAACTGGAGATCGACTACAAAAATCAAGATAACTGTCTGATGGCCTCCCCGTCCTTTCAGTTGACTAAAATGATGCCATATGAGGATAAAAAAGAAAAGACCGGCGAACTGTGAATCTACTCACAAGTTCGTCGGTCTTTCTATATCATAGATTGGCCTCCGAAAGGCGTATCTCTTTGCAGCTTACGCCAGTCCTGGCAGGAATCCTGAACATGCCGCCAGAATGCACAGCACGATAAATCCTACGATGCAGGCAATCAGGTTTCCTCCTGTATGGGCGATAAACGTTTCGCGAAGGCTCAGATTGTTGTACTCTTTCACCTGCCAGAATGCGCCGTCAGTAGGCAGGCAGATTCCGAGGCCGCCCAGACAGATGGCAAGGCCCACGATGATCGGATTTGCGTTTGTGGTGGCAAGCATGGGAGCCATCAGGGATCCCGTGGTAACCAGCGCGGTTGCGGAGGATCCCAGAGCAGCCTTCAGGAAAACAGAGATAATCAGGGCCATTACGAACAGTGGGATATGGCTGCCGATTACCAGGGAACCCAGAATATCGCCGATGCCGGAAGCGGTGATCATAGCGCCGTAAGAGCCGGAAGCCGCCAGGATAAAGAAGATGCTGCCCACTTCATTGAGGCTGTTTCCAAACACTTTCGCCGGTGTCTTGTCAATATATTTGTGGAGCATAATCCAGGCTACCAGCACGGACACGGTCAAAGCGCCGACGCCGTTGGATCCGGACAGAAAAGCGCAGACACTGGCAACGATGCCGTTGCTGGTCAGATAAGGTGCAACCGTTGCAAATAAAATCAGCAGGATGGGCAGAAGGATCAGGAAGACAGCGGTCAGTGCAGACGGATGCTGCTCTTTTGCATTTCTGCTGATCTCCGCCATGATGTCCTCATCGCTGATATTATCTGCCTCTGCGTTGGTGCTGAATTTTCTCATCAGATACTCGCCGTAGAGCCAGCCGCCGCAGATGCTGGCAGGCGCGCTTACGATCAGCGAGTACAGGATAAACAGACCGATATTAGCGTTCAGCGTTCCGGCCACGGCCAGAGGTCCGGGCGTCGGGATAACCAGGCAGTGGGTACACATAAGACCTACAACCAGAGCCGTCGTATAGCCGATTACGTGCTTCTTAGTATGTTTCGCAAGGGTGGTGCAGATGGGATTCAGAATGATATATGCCGGTCCCATAAACACAGGGATGGATACCAGATAGCCGGTCCCGTTCAAAGCCAGCATTGCGTGTTTGCTTCCCACTGTTTTAACCAGCCCCAATGCCAGCTGATCAGTGGCCCCTGACTCTGAGAGGATACTGCCCAGAATTGATCCCAGGCCCACAACGATACCCAGGGAGGCCATCATGTTTCCAAATCCGGTGGCGGTGGTAGACACCAGCTCTGCCGCAGGCATGCCCAGCAGGATACCCATGAGCAGCGCTGTCAGCAGCATCATCATACCGGAATCCATTTTCAGCTTAATGATACCTAACAGCAAGAAGACCAAGCTGAGAAAGAAAACAATAATAACCCATGTTGTATTCATTCTTTAGTCACCTACCTTCATCTTTTCTTTTAAAAACTCTGCTTCCAGGTCATAGATCCAATCATGCTCAAAATCATGGATATCGTGATGGGCCCCCTTCACAACCTGATATTTCACATTGTCAATGCTGGTTGCTTCCATAATCTTGGCGGCAAGCCACATGCTCCCCAGGATGGGGACAACGTAATCTTCCGAACCGTGAAGGAACAAAAACGGCGGGCACTTGGAGTTCACATAGGTAAGCGGATTGGCCAGCTTCACCATATCGGGCACGGATTTTGCGGGGCCGCCCAGCAGAACCGCCTCCATAGAATCCGGCTCACCGTATTCTTCGATAACCGTTTTGATCCCCCATGCCTGCTCCTCTACGGCAAACAATTGCTCCATCATCCCGATATCTACCGGGCAGTACACAGCGATCACCGCCTGAACCTCATCAGACACATCCTGATTGGGCCATTCTGCATCTGTCAGCTCCCCGGCGGCAGACGAAGTGGCAGACAGGGCTGCATAGTGGGCGCCTGCGGATTCCCCTAAAAGGGCGATCCTGGAGCCGTCCAGCTGGTACTCCGCCGCGTGCTTGCGGATATAGCGGATAGAAGCCTTGACTTCCTGGATCTGAATGGGAAATTTCTGCTGATAGCTCAGCGAATAGTTGATGCTGACCACCGCGAAGCCCCTTCTCAGCAAGGCCAGAGCCGGCTCCAGCTTGTGGGAGCTCTTCTGCCCGAAATACCATCCTCCGCCGAAGATATCTATGATCACCGGGAACGGCCCTTCCCCTTCATTGGGAAGATAGATATCCAGCAGTCTTCTCTCGCCTCCCGGCGCATACGGGATATCAAGGAATTTCCGGTTGATAAACCCGGTCTCCGCCGGAATGTGTGTACGCACTTGTTCGATAAATTTCATCTTTTTTACCCCTCCTTCTTTAATTCCATTCCTACTTTAATGAAACGGCACATTCGGTCTGCAGCGTCGAGGAACAGTTCCTCCGCCCTGGAAAACGCTTCCTGTGCAGTCATAATATTGTTTACGCTGGACATTGCAGAGCGCACTCCGCAGTTGTAAATCTGGGAAGCTCCATCTCCAATTCCTCCTACCAGCGCTACCACCGGAATGTTTTTTTTCTTGCATGCTTCTCCAATGCCATCCAGAACCTTTCCCTGGGAACTTTGTCCGTCCAGCCTCCCTTCTCCGCTAATTACCAGGTCAACCCCCTCCAGCAGGCGATCGAAGTTCAGGATCTCCAGCACAGTCTCTATCCCTGAACAGAGGCTGCATTTGGCAAAAGCCAGCAGCGGAACCGCAAACCCTCCGGCAGCCCCGCTGCCCGGGATATCCCGGATTGAAAATCCGCAGGTTTGCTCAACGATATCCGCAAAATGTTCCATTCCCTTCTCGATGGGTCCCTCCAGTTCCTCCGTTACCCCTTTTTGTTTTCCGTATATGTGAGTCGCTCCTGTGGGACCGAGAAGCGGATTGGAAACATCGCACATAATTTTAATCTGGGCCTCTTTCAGCTCAGGCAGAAGGCCGGACACATCGATCTTTGTAATCTCTGAGAGCTCAGAGGCATCCGGCGCCGCCGTCTCTCCGTTTTCCTTGAGAAAGCGGATTCCCAGCGCTGTGGCAGCGCCCACGCCTCCGTCGTTGGTGGCGCTTCCTCCAATGGTGAGATAAATATTCCTGTAGCCTTTTTTCAGGACCTCCTTCAGCAGTTCCCCAGACCCAAAAGAGGAGGCGTGCACCGGATCCAGCCGGCTGCTGTCAATTAGCGGAAGACCGGACGCCTGGGCTGTTTCCAGAACGACTGTATCGTTGTCCAGGATGCCGTACACCGCTGTCACTGGTTCTCCAAGAGGTCCTGTGACTTTGCAGGATGCACACGTTCCTCCCTTTGCAATGATCAGTGCCTTCATCGTCCCCTCACCGCCGTCTCCAATGGGAATTCCCATGATCTGGCTGCCCGGAAAATGTGTGTCTACTGCCTGTTTTAACAGTTCGATGGCACGTTCCGATGAAATTGTGCCTTTGAATGAATCTGGGACTAACAAAACCTTCATTGTTCGCAATCCTCCATCAAATTTTTCGCAAGAAATTTCTTCTATTTTTCCAATACAGATGGGTTTATGTACATATATTTCTAATTATTTAATATTTCGCCCTTATTTTTAGTAAATATTAACATATTTTTAATGTCTCTTCAATGTACCGGTCAACAAAAGAAGGGCGGTGCATTGTGCCAATAGCACAATGCACCGCCTCTTGATCAAAAATTTTTCGTCATATTTTCTTGGACTTCCAATATATGTAAAGATAGTCAAAAAACATGCGCTCATTGTAATTCTTAAATGGATTCATGCCGAAAAGATCCCGCAGCTTATTCAGCCGGAAGGCAACCGTATTTTTGTGCAGAAACAATTCCTTGCTGCTGGCCGACATATTGTAATTATTCTCCCGCAGCGAACCGATCAGCTCCAGGTAGGCATCCTGGCCCTCCTGATCTATGGCAGAATCATATACATTGAATATCGAATGGAGCTCGGCCAGAGGCAGATGGCCGCAGATATAGTCCTCCAGATAGTCATAAAACCAGATTTCACAGCTATCCGAAACAATATGGTCTTCCAGCCACCGGCTGCAGGCCAGCCCCTGGCGGTAATGGTACAGCTTTTTCTGCATCGTCCCGATAAAAACCCGCTCATAGAACTCCCCTTTCCGGATCTGCTCCAACCAGCTGGAAATCTCAGGGCGAAAGGCCGACAGTGCCCTCTCCGGCTCCTCATCGACAGCCTTAAAAACCAGAATATGCGTCTCGTCATAGATCCAGGCCATGTCCTGAGATGAAAACCCGTCATCGTGAGTAATGGCATTCAGCGCCTTCTCCAGACTGTTTTTGCTGCCATCACAGAGAAAAAGCAACGGAACCCGGATCCTTTTTTCGTTGTAATTCAGCTTTTCAGCATATTCTTTCAGCTTTTTGTGGCTCGGATTTTCTTCTTTCAAAAGGGAGAACAAAAACATCTCCTGGGTGCTCTTTTTCCGAATTGCCTGCTCCCGCTGAAATTCATAGTGGATCATCGTTTCGACCGCCATCTTTATAATCAGGGCGATCTCGTAAACCTCCTCCGGTTTTCCCGTCACGCCGATGACACCGATGGGATCATTGTTATATTGCAGCAGAAGATTGACTCCCGGCTGCACCCCGCCCCTATAGCTGTCCTCCTCATCGGCGATAGCCATTTCCTGGCGGGAAGAAATGATCTCATAAGCCACCTCGTGAAAGGTTCCCACCCGGTCTTTGTTGCGGCTGGCTATGATAATTCCTTTGTCGTTCATAATGTTGATATTGTACTTTGTGTAGGTCACAAGCTGATTCACAAAACGCTCTGCCAGTTTCGGTTCTAACTCTACTTTTTTCATCTTCTGCACCTGCTTCTGCCTTCTGTTGCCTGGTTTGCCTGGTGGCGAATCTTATTGTTCTATTCTAACGCAAACCCATCCGCTTGTGAAGCAGGGATTTCCATTTATCGAATCATCAGCCTCTTTCTAGATTGTCCCAAAATTTTTCATTGTTTTTGATATCCGTTTTCTATCAGCTTTCTTGAAACACACATCTTCAGATAGCCCGGCGCCGCTCAGATACTCGCACAGGGCCGCTTCCGACAGATGAGCCGCCCCTCTTACCCACTCGCAATATTCCCTCAGTCCGGCAATCGGAGTAACCTTTTGACAAATTTCTTTTAATATAAGAGCAGTTTTCTGTGAGACGAAAAAAATGGGAGCGCGCTATCCAGGCCGATCTCGCAGCTCCCATTATTGGCATTATTTTATTCGTTTATAGCATTTCAGTCCATATATCCACCCTTCATCGGCGATACTGCATGCTCAGAATAGATTTTCAGAACTCCCCTGGTATATTTTGCAGGTTTTGGCTGCCATGCCGCCCTTCTCTCTTCCAAGATCCTGACGATTTCTTCCGACGGCAATTCCTCACCTTTCACTCCGACGATGGCCAGCACCCGGTTCTCCACATCGATGCGGATCAGGTCTCCCTCCTCTACCAGGGCGATAGGGCCGCCGGCCGCCGCCTCCGGGCTGACATGGCCGATCACCGGCCCCCGGGAGGCCCCGGAAAAACGGCCGTCTGTAATTAGAGCAACGCTGGCTGCCAGAACCGGATCTGAACAGATGGCCTCTCCGGTATAGAACATTTCCGGCATACCGCTTCCCTTTGGTCCCTCATAGCGGATAAAGACAGCGTCTCCCGGCTTTACCCGGCCCTTCAGCACTGCATCGATGCATTCCTCCTCACTGTCAAAGGGTTTTGCCTTCAGCGTGACGTTGAACATCTCTTTAGGGCAGGCGGTATGCTTGATAACGCAGCCTTCGGGGGCCAGGTTTCCTTTGAGGATGGCAATACTGCCGTTGGTTCCCTTAGCGTCGTCAAAGGTGTGGATAATCTCTGTCCGTTTGATCTCCCTGCCCAGCTGCCTGCTCTTTTCCCTCAGGATCTCGTCACAGTGTTCATAAAAGCCGTTTTTCTTTAGGTCCTCCAGATTTTCTCCCAGAGTCTTGCCAGTTACCGTCAGCACATCCAGGTGGAGCATACTCTTGATCTCCTCCATGACTCTCGGAACCCCGCCGGCATAATAGAAATACTGGGCAGGCCAATCTCCGGAGGGACGGATATTCAGCAGATAGTGGGCACCACGGTGCATCCGGTCAAAAGTATCTGCATCGATCTCAAATCCAAATTCGTGGGCGATAGCCGGGATATGCATGGTGGCATTGGTGGAGCCGCTGATAGCCGCATGAACCATAATGGCGTTTTCAAAACTCTTCATAGTGACAATGTCCTTAGCTCGGATTCCCTCTGCCACAAGCTTCATCAGTTGTCTGCCCGCATCGTAAGCCGCCTGTTTCAGCTCCGGTGCAGTGGCCGGCATCAGGGCGGTTCCAGGCAGCATTAGCCCAAGGGCCTCGGCCATGATCTGCATGGTAGATGCCGTTCCCATAAAGGAGCAGGCCCCACAGCTGGGGCAGGCGTGCTGCTTGTAGTAATCCAACTGTTCACCCGGAATCTCCCCCCGTTTCTCCTGGGCATCGAACTTTCCGATCTGCTCCAGGGTCAGCAGTTCATTGATGGCGCATGCCGGATCCTTCTCTACGTATTTGGGAATAATGCGGTGAGCTTCCATGACACCTCCGGTCACTACAATGGCGCTCATCTCCTTCAGTCTGCCGATTCCCATCAGGATAGCAGGGACAGACTTGTCGCAGCTTGCGATAAAAACGCCCCCGTCAAAGCCAGTAGAATTCCCATGAACTTCCATCATATGGGCCATCATATCCCGATGCGCCAGGGAATAGTTGATCCCGTCGTGGCCCTGGCCGATCCCGTCGCACATGTCTGTGACAAAGTAGCGGGCTCCCCGGCCTCCGGCCTCCGATATGGCCCGCATACTCTCCTCCACAAACTGATTCAGGTGGGCGCTTCCCGGGTGGCTGTCTCCAAAGGTGCTTTCCACCAGGATCTGGGGCTTGGAGAGATCCTCCACGGTCCACCCCATTCCAATCTTCAGCGGGTCATTCTCCGGCGCCAGTTTTCTTACCTTTTGGCTGTGCAGTTCCATTTTTACTCATCCTTTCCGCCTAAAACATCTGACTTTTTTCTTTTAAATCTATCATTTCCGTTTTTCGATTGCAAGTCATCCGGTATGTTTTCTACTTTTTCTCCAAACAGCTCTCACTTTATTAGATATTCTATACAAAGAATCACCATTTTCCCATCTGTTTATAAGATTTTTCCCTCTCTCACAGCCATCAGCAAGGCAAATACATCTGATGTTTTACTCTTTATCCTTCATTCTTTTGCGTATCATCTCTCTGTTGTATGCCATATGCATGGTCATGGCTGCCCTGGCGCCAATAGAATCATGATCCCGGATCGCATCCAATATTGCCCGGTGAGTTTGTATGGTCTCCTCCCGCAGTTGGGTATGCGTCACATTGACAAACATAAGGACAGCCGTATCGATAATGGGAAGTAACTGCTCCACCACTTTATTTTTGGCACATTCTGCTATGGCTGCATGAAATGCAATGTCCTCCCGGATATAGCTGTCTCCGTCCAAAATTTTTCTCTCCACCGCTTCACAGAGACACTCAAGATTCCGGATATCCCTTTCATCCCCATTTATGGCGGCCAGCTCGGCGATCCCCGGCTCCAGAATCATCCTCACATCTGCAAGATCCAGAGCCAGGCCCATTTTGTCTTCCATACGCGAAAGCCCCAAAGGATCTATGTCTGCGGGAACGGTTCCGGACACATAAGTTCCGGAACCCCGCCGGACCTCCAGCAGCCCTTTGGAGGCCAGCAGCTTCACCGCCTCCCGTATGGTACTTCTCCCTACACTGAACAGGGAGGCCAGCTCGTATTCATTAGGCATTTTGTCTCCGATCTGATAGTTTTGTTCTTTCATATACCGATAGATCTGTTCCTGAACCTGCTCAGCCAGCAATTTCTGCTTCATATTGGAAAATTCGTTCATCTTTCATCCTCTCCGCTTCGCATCCCAAGGCGTACGTCTTTTCTATTTTCATTGTACAGCAGAACCCGGATCCTGCACAAGCACAAAGGCAGATAAAACGATTTTACATTTTTTACAAAAATCCGGCGGCCGGCTCTCCCTTTACTTGTCACCTGATTTTCCGTATGATAAAATGAAATACGTAAAATAAGCAATCATTCCGGCCATGCTGCAGCAGGCTGCCGGTGGAGTCAGATTTCTGAGGGGAGGAACACAGATATGTTTTCCGTTGAACAGGTTCAGTCGCTCAATGAGCTTGAGAGGGAAGTCTACGAGTTTGTTATGAAAAACCAGTCAAATGTCCAGTATATGCGGATCCGTGAGCTGGCTGACGGCGCTCACGTCTCCACATCCACTGTGCTCCGTTTCTGCAAAAAAGTGGGATGCAACGGCTATGCTGAGTTTAAATTAAAGCTAAAAGAATATTTTCAGCAGTCGAATTCTATGCAGATTCCGGATGATGTAACTGAGGTCATCGACTTTCTGAAAAAGACTGCCACCGAAGAATTTGACGACAAATTGGAAGTCCTGGTTGATATCATTGCCCACACCAGCAATATCTTCTTTGTAGGCAGCGGCATGTCAGGGATTGTGGCAAAGTACGGAGCCCGCTATTTTTCCAGTATCGGCAAATTCTGTCTTTATATGGACGAGCCCCACTATCCCACGGAGAGCCGGATGCTGGAAAATGCCCTGGCGATCATCTTTTCCGTTTCCGGCGAATCCAACGATACCATCGGCCACCTTCAGCGTTTTAAAGAGCGCAACTGCACCATCATCAGCGTCACCAACAGCGAGAACTGCACCATAGCCAGAATGTCCGATTACAACATCTCCTACTACGTGACCTACCGGAGGCTGAAAAACTACGACATTACCACCCAGATCCCTGCTATCAGCATCATTGAAAAGCTGGGCAAAAAGCTGTACCGGTACCTCTCTGAGGAGCATTCTGAGTAACATCCTGTTACTATAAAAAAACCATTTTCAAACGCCGTTACCTGTTCCTTTCCGTTCCGCAAATAGTGACAAACCTTTTTTCGGGAAGTATAATCGGAACCATCAAATAAACAAAGAGAGGTGCTTGAAATGGCAAAAGATTATGCAGTTGTGTCAAAAGCAATCGTGGACAAAATTGGCGGCATTGATAATATTGCCAGTGTCACTCATTGCATGACCAGATTGAGATTCGTTCTGAAGGACGAGAAAAAAGCCGATGAGGCTGCCGTAAAGGCAATCGACGGCGTTATGGGCGTCGTTGTACAGGGCGGTCAGTTCCAGGTTATCATCGGTAACCATGTTGGAACGGCTTACCAGGAAGTTATGAAACTGGGCAATTTTGGCGAAGAGAGTCAGATCGCCCGGGGCGAGAAGAAAGAACCGCTGACGTTAAAAAAGATCGGCAACAACATCCTGGACGCTATTGTAGGTACCATGTCTCCCCTGATTCCTCCGATCATCGGCGCATCCATGCTCAAACTGGTTGTGATGCTTCTGCAGATGGCCGGCGTGCTCCCGGCTGAGAGCGATACCTATATCATCTTAAACAGTATCGGCGATGCAGCTTTCTATTTCCTGCCGATCATGGTTGCCGCTTCTGCTGCTAAGAAGTTCAAGACAAACGTGTACCTGGCAATGGCAATCGCCGGCGTCCTGCTGTACCCCGACTTCCGTACTTTAATGGAGTCCGTAACAGTCGGCGACACAGCAGCCCATTTCCTCGGCATCCCGATTGCCTCTGTAAAATATACCCACACTGTAATCCCTGCATTCTGTATGACCTGGGTTCTCTCCTATATTGAGCGAGCAATCGACAAGATCACCCCTGCTGTCACCAAGAACTTCCTGAAACCTATGCTGATTATCCTGGTCGCAGCTCCTATCGCAATCCTGATCATTGGACCGCTGGGCATCACCATCGGCGAGGGAATTTCCGCATTCATCTACTTTATTCAGTCCAAGATCGGCTTCCTGGCTGTTGGCATTATGGGCGCTATCTGGCCGCTTCTGGTTATCACCGGTATGCATCGGGTATTTACACCTACCATCCTTCAGACCATTTCCGATACTGGAATGGAGGGAACGGTTATGCCTTCTGAGATCGGTGCAAACCTCTCTCTGGGCGGCGTATCTTTGGCTGTCGCTCTGAAAACGAAAAACAGCGAACTCCGTCAGGTTGCTCTGGCTGCCGCTTCCTCTGCTCTGATCGCAGGAACCACAGAGCCTGCCCTTTACGGTGTCGCTGTCCGGTTAAAGCGTCCTCTGATCGCTTCCCTGATCACCGGCTTTGTCTGTGGCTGCCTTGCAGGAATCGCAGGACTTGCCAGCCGTTCCATGGTCTCCCCCAGTGTGCTGACCGTCATCCAGTTTATCGATCCGGCCAACCCCGCAACCAGCATTGCATGGATCATTGGCATTACGATCCTGTCCATCGTTCTGTCCTTTGTCCTTACACTGGTCATTGGTTTTGAAGATATTCCAGAAGAGGAGTCTGTTTAATATGTTTGAGTTTCCCGAAAACTTTTTATGGGGAAGCGCCATCTCCGCCAATCAGGCTGAGGGCGCTTTCCAGGAAGGCGGGCGCGGCCTCAGCAATATTGACATGATCCCCTATGGCCCCAGGCGGATGGAGGTAAAACTGGGAAAAGTCGCTCACCCTTCCCTTCAGCCGGATGAATACTATCCGAGTCACACCGGCATTGATTTTTATCATCGCTACCGGGAGGACATCGCCATGATGGCGGAGATGGGCATCCGCGTATTCCGTACCTCTATCTCCTGGTCCAGGATTTTCCCCTCCGGTGACGAAGAGACCCCCAACGAGGAAGGTATTGCCTTCTACCGGGATATGTTTCTGGAGTGCAAAAAGTTTGGAATCGAGCCCCTTGTTACACTGAGCCATTTCGACATCCCCATGGGGCTGGTGGAAAAATACGGTTCCTGGAGAAATCGGAAGGTCATCGGATTTTTCCTGAGATATGCCGAGACCTGTTTTAAAGAATTTTCCGGTCTCGTTCACTACTGGCTGACTTTCAATGAGATTAATATTCTCCTTCACAGCCCATTCTCCGGCGCCGGGATTGCGTTCCAGGAAGGCGAGAACCCCAATCAGGTCATCTACCAGGCCGCTCACCACGTCCTGCTGGCAAGTGCTCAGGCGGTTCGTCTCGCTCACCAGTACAGCTCGGACAATCAGGTCGGCTGTATGCTGGCAGGCGGCAGCTTTTATCCCTATTCCTGCAATCCTGCAGACGTGTGGGAATCCGTCAAAAAAGAACAGGAAAATCTGTTTTTCATTGATGTTCAGGCCAGAGGCAGCTACCCCTCCTACGCCCAGAAGATGTTTCGTGAAAAGGGCGTTGAGCTGGTGATGGAGGATCAGGACCTGGAGACCTTAAAAACCTGCGTGGATTTCATCTCCTTCAGCTATTACGCCAGTCGCTGCGTAGCAGCCGATCTGGACGGAAAGGCCGTAAATGACGGAAACATCGTTCGCTCCGTCAAGAATCCCTATCTCCAGACAAGCCAATGGGGATGGGCCATTGATCCCCTGGGCCTGAGAATCACCATGAATCAGCTTTATGACCGGTATCAAAAGCCGCTGTTCATCGTGGAAAATGGCCTGGGAGCCAAAGACGAGATCAATGCTGACGGCTCCGTCGATGATGACTACCGCATCGATTATCTGCGCCAGCACATCCTGGCAATGAGAGATGCCATGGAGGACGGCGTTCCCCTGATGGGCTACATCACCTGGAGCGGTATCGATCTGGTCGCCTCCTCCACTGGTGAGATGAGCAAGCGCTACGGCTTCATCTATGTTGACAAACAAAACGACGGAAGCGGTTCCCTGGAGCGCAGAAGGAAAAAATCTTTCTACTGGTACCAGAAGGTGATTGCCACCAACGGCAAATGCTTGAACCTGTAAAGCCCACTGGCTGTCCGTACTAATTGTTTTCATATTGCACAAAAAAAGAAAAAGCCTCACAGGACTCGCCAAAATCCTGTGGGGCTGTCTTTTTCTCTATTTATGAAAGATTTTCGGAGGCCGGCGATTCCGGCAGAGCTCTGACCGCCTTCAGGCAAAATGCGATCAGCACAGCCATCGCCGCAAACCACGCAGATGGCTCGGCAAAGAAAATCGCCTCATCGCCAAAGATCCCCGTAAAGAAATAAGCTGCTGATACTCTGGCAGCAAATTCCATGACTCCTGATATCAGCGGGGCAATCGCGTTGCCCAATCCCTGCAGGGTGTTCCGGAAAACATACAGCAGGTACAGGGAAAGCAGCAGGCAGCTCATAATGAAGAGATAATGGTAGGCAATGTCCAGGGTTTCTGACGCTCCGCTGCTGGATGTGTCGATGAACAGCCCCAAAATAGGCCTGCCGGCCAAAATCATTGCCGCAGAAACGGCGAACGACATGAGGACGGCGACCGCCACAGCGCCTTTCAGCCCTCTGCGGATCCTCCCATAAAGCCCGGCCCCGTAGTTCTGCGCCATATAAGTTGTAACTGCATATCCCAGAGAAAGAGCTGAGCTCTCTAAAAGCCCGTAAATTTTATTGGTAGCCGTAAAGCCCGCGATAAAAAGGAATCCGTGCTTATTGATCGCAGACTGGAGAATCATTCCCCCCACAGCGATCAGTATATGCTGAAGAGCCAGAGGAAAGCCGAGACGGCACTGGCCCGCTGCAATGTCTCTTCTAAAACGCCAGTCATCTTTTCCGATCTTCATCAGATCTAATTTTCTTAATTCCCAGAAACAATAGAAAAAAGCGAGAAGCTGAGCTGCGACCGTCGCTACAGCGGCTCCTAAAATCCCCCATCCGAATACCAGGACAAACAGCAGATCCAGGATGACATTTGTAACGCCGGCGATCGCGATTGCGATCAGAGGAGTTTTTCCGTCCCCAAGAGCCCGCAGGATAGATGCGGCCATATTGTAGGCCATGACAATCAAAATCCCGCCGTACATTGTCAGAAGGTATTCCAGGGCTCCGCCAAAAATGTCGTCCGGCGTCTGCAGAAGGCTCAGAAGCGGGCGCGCTATCAGCAGGCAGACAGCCGTCAGAGCAATTCCGATTAACAGGCAGAGCTTGACAGACATTGCAACTGCCTGCCGCAGCCGGACCTGATCCCCCACTCCAAAATAATGGGAAATCGGAATCGCAAATCCCTGCGCCAGCGCCTGTATGACCCACAGCGCCAGCCAATAAGACCAGTCTGTAGCGCCGACAGCTGCCAGGGCTTCTACGCCCACTCCTTTCCCGACAATGACCGCATCGGCAATCATATATAGCTGCTGCCCAAAATTCGCCAAAATCAGCGGGGCTGCAAAAAGCACAATTAATTTCGTCGGGTTTCCCACGGTCATATTTTTTACCCGGCTCACAGTACTGTCACATCCCTTTCTATCAATTAAAATGTGCGCCCGGTAGGGGGCGCATTAAGATCCCTATGAATAAAAAAGCTACCGCTTAGCAGTATTTCTGCCGCAGTAGCTCTCTTACCTTACACAAATCTGAAAAAATTACTCTTCAACCTTAACGATCTCCCTCTTGTTGTAGGACCCGCAGGCTTTGCATACTCTATGAGGCATCATTAAAGCGCCGCACTTGCTGCACTTTACCAAATTCGGAGCGCTCATCTTCCAGTTTGCTCTACGGCTATCTCTTCTTGCTTTGGAAGATTTATTCTTTGGGCAGATAGACATGGTTTACACCTCCTTAAACTGTTTAAAAATATCCTGGATAACTGACATTCTGGGATCCAGCGACTGTCGGTCGCAGCCGCAGTCACCCTTGTTGAGATTAGCGCCACATTTATTACAGATTCCCTTGCAGTCTTCGCGGCAAAGGACCTTCATTGGCAGATTCAACACCAGTTCGTTGCCGATCAACTGATCGACATCCAGATTGTAACCGCTTATATAGGGTTGTTCATCCAACGCTTCTACCCGCTCTTCGTCAGTCTTGCTCAAATCCAATTCCTGATCGATCTCTAAATGGAACGGCACAATTACCGGCTCCAGGCATCTGGAACATGGCATAACTAAACTGAGGCCGGCTTCGCCTTTCACAAGGAAGCGGCGATTGCCCTCGTTTACAACCGTCAATGTGACCGGCTCTTTGTCCACAATCTCGCATATACCATCCGGTGTAGAAAACTGCTCCATCTCAAGATGCAGGGTATAGGTCTTCTTCTTTCCTTGGCAGGAAAACAACTCTGATAAGTTAATCAGCATATTAATCTCCTAATACGCACCTATGCTATTATACAGATAGAGGAATGATTTGTCAATAAAATTTTGCCGCTATCTTCTTTTTTTGACAACAGTTCGCCTTACAGAACCATTATGAATGGTATGGCCAAACTTTGACATTTCTATTGCAGACAGCGGCAAAACATAAACAATTTGCTTCGTTTTCTTTTACTGAACCAACGCCAATGTCTCTCTTGCAATCGCCAGCTCTTCATTGGTGGGGATCAACATTACTTTTACTTTGGAAGCCGGGGTGGAGATTACTCTCATTTCGCCGCGAACATTGTTGGCCTCGTCATCAATCTCAACGCCCAGGTATCCCAGATAAGAGCAGATATCCTTCCTAGTCTGAATATCATTTTCTCCTACACCTGCGGTAAAGACAATGGCATCTACGCCATTCATAGCTGCGGTGTAAGAACCGATATACTTCGCTACCCGATACTTGAATGCATCCAGCGCAACCTCCGCCAGATGGTTTCCTTCTGCTGCAGCTTTTCCTACATCTCTGAAATCGCTGGAAACGCCGCCGCTCATGCCCAGAATACCGGATTTCTTATTTAAGATATTCAATACTTCATTGACATCTTTTCCTTCATGGTTGCAGATGAACTGAACGGCTGCGGGATCAATATCGCCGCTTCTGGTACCCATGATCAGGCCCTCCAATGGAGTAAGCCCCATGCTGGTATCTACGCACTTTCCGCCGATAGATGCAGAAACGCTGGCGCCGTTGCCCAAATGGCAGACAATCACTCTTCCTTTCTCCGGATCCAGGTTGCCAAACTTCAGCGCTTCCCCGGATACGAACTTATGGCTGGTTCCGTGGAAACCGTATCTGCGGATTCCGTACTTCTCCAGATACTCATGGGGAATAGCGTAAGTATATGCTTTCTCCGGCATTGCCATGCCAAAAGCGGTATCAAAAACTGCTACGTTGGGCTTTCCAGGCAGTGCCGCTTCACATGCCTCAATACCAATCAGGTTTGCAGGATTGTGGAGAGGACCAAGGTCAAAGCAGTCCCGGATTACTTTCTTCACATCGTCATTTACAATAATGGAATCACTGTAAACTGTGCCTCCATGCAGCACACGGTGACCAATGGCAGAAATCTCATCCGCACTGGAAATTACGCCGTGCTCCGGATCCATCAGCGCATCCATAACCAACTGCACTGCCACCTTGTGGTCAGGCATCGGACTCTCTACTACATACTCTGCCTTTCCCGCAGGTTTGTGAGTCAATTTGGAACCTTCGATACTGATCCTCTCGCACAGGCCCTTTGCCAGCACGCCTTCATGTTCCATATCAATTAACTGATATTTCAGAGAGGAGCTTCCACAGTTAATTACTAAAATTTTCATGGTAAATTTTCTTCTCCTTTAAGATTGGTTATTTAACGATTTCACCGTATACTTCTCTGCCACAGCCTGCAGCGTTGGATTCATCGGTATCAATGTGCATAGCCAGAGCAAACTTAGGACTTACGCGAACTACCACATCCCCGAAAATCAGGCTTCTGCCTTCTGTATCAATCTTAACGGATACAACATCTTTATCCTTTACTCCCAATGCCTCTGCATCCTCAGGAGTTGCATGAATATGACGTTTTGCAACGATAACTCCCTCTTTCAGCTCTACCTCACCGCAGGGTCCTACCAGCTTGCAGGCGCCGCTTCCGGCAACATCCCCAGACTCTCTGATGGGAGCAGTAACGCCGATGGAGCGGGCGTCTGTCAGGGACAACTCTACCTGATCTGCCTTTCTGACTGGTCCCAAAATCGATACTCTCTCCAGAGATTTTTTCGGTCCAACCACAGTCACTCTCTCTTCACATGCAAACTGGCCGGGCTGGGACAGATCCTTTTTGTGGGTAAGCTGATGGCCTTCGCCAAACAGAATTTTCAGGGTCTCCTCGGTCACATGTACATGACGTGCAGATGTTTCAACAATGAATTTCATGATGCTTATTCTCTCCTCACTCAACGTAATTTAATCAACAGCAACTCGCATATGATTCTATTCATATTTTAGGCGTTTGCCAAAAAATTTTCAAGTACCTTGCCGCCATACTTTGCATTTTTTACCAAACATAAATCAGATTTTCTCAAAGCGGTCCACATCTGTGACAAAAATGGTGGCGCCGCCGATTTCCACTGTCATAGGCATGGTTCCGTAATTTACCATAGCCGTTCCCGACATATAGGGGACGTTTACGGTTATCTTCTGGCGCTTCCCACACTCTTTCTTAATAATATCGATCACCTGGTCTACCTGATCATCCTCTGTACCAATCAGCAGCGTCGTATTTCCTTTCTTCAGGAATCCTCCGGTGGTAGAAAGTTTTGTGATGCCAAAGTGGTTTTTAGCCAGCTCCGCAATCACATCGTCCTCGTTGTCTGTCCTGACAATCGCATATACCAATTTCATAAAAATCCCCTCCTTCTAAATTTAAAACTGCTTCTGC
>CAJFOF010000021.1 GCA_904395885.1 uncultured Lachnospiraceae bacterium | reverse complement strand
TTGAAATATCAAGGAAAACCAGCAAAATCAAGGAGTTTAGGATAGATGATAAAAATCTTATTTATTTGCCACGGCAATATCTGCCGCTCCCCCATGGCAGAATTCGTTTTAAAAGATATAGTTCGGAAGCAGGGGTTGGCCGATGAGTTTGTGATCGCTTCAGCGGCCACCAGTACAGAAGAGATCGGCAATCCGGTCCACAGGGGGACCAGGGAGGTGCTGAGGAGGCTGGGGATTTCCACGGCAGGCAAGTATGCGGTTCAGATGACGAAGAAGGATTATGAGAACTATGACTATCTCATAGGGATGGATCGATGGAATATCAGAAATATAGAAAGGATCGTGGGGCAGGATCCGGAGCACAAGATTCGCCTGCTGCTGGAGTTTGCAGGCCGTGGCGGGGATATCGCGGATCCGTGGTACACGGGAGATTTTGAAAAAACATACCAGGATATTCTGGAAGGGTGCCAAGGCCTGCTGAAAACGATAGCGAAAGAGCAGGGCTGGGGAAAATTGGTGTGACGATACTTGAAAAAGGCCAGGGAACACAGAAAAGTGTGGATTCCCTGGCCTCTTGTGTCTGGTAGGAAGAATTTGTGACGGGATGGGAAAGTTACGTTAATTCTGCAATCTGGGTGACGGCCACATAGATATGGGAGATTTTGTACCATGTAGGGAAATCGATTACGCCGGACTGAGGAAGGCCGAAGACAGATTGAAATTCTCTGACTGCTCTCTGGGTTGCGGGGCCGAAGATACCGTCAGGGTTTACCCGGGGAATGGCGGTGTAAATTGTGGCGATGGAGTCCAACTGCTCCTGAACCTGCCTGACTTTGTCGCCAGTGGAGCCGATTGTCAGGTTATAGCCTGGCCAGGATGCCGGAATTCCGGCGATTTCATCTGCGTTGTTTATATAGATACTGTCGCCGTAGAAGTGGCGGAGAATCTCTATAGGACTGTATCCTTCTTCGCCCAGAGCCATCGAACCCCATTGGGTCAGCCAAACGGCAGGGGTTACAAAGAAAAATGAAGATAAATATCGATACATCTTCTTGCTTTGTGACAGACAATTTTGCGAACGATGCGCTTTAAGACAGCAGATTTTTGAACATTGGTATAGGAAGTGGAGGCGAGGAAAGCGCAAAGGGCGTCTGAAGGCGTTCTGTGTAAGGATTTTTCGGGGAGAGAGTCAAGGGCCTTCAGGGCGGCTTCGGCCTGGGTAAGAGCTGTCCGGAGGGATGACTTGGTTTGCGTGTATTCCTCCAGGGTGTCGGTTCCGGCCAGATACGCACTTCTGGCCCGGTATATCTGCTGACAAATTTGTTGGCGGCGCCGGAGAAGCTGACCTCTGTGTTCTGGGAGAGGCGGTCTGACAGAATGATCTGCCTGCCGCAGAGTTTCCTGGCAGTCTGCAGTGGGACGGCTATCGGAAGGGAACATGACTTGGAGGGTGTTGAGGACAGCGGCGGTTATGGCGGCCTCCGGAAGATAACAGTTGCAGGAACATTGTCCTTTAATGTAATTGGTACATTGAAAGTAGAGGGTGTCAGGGAGCGTTTTCCGGTGCCGGGTGCAGGCGGAGAGACTTTGACCGCAGGCCGGACATTTCAGAAGGCCGCTGAGCCAGTGCTTCGGCAGACCGGGAGACCTGAACGTTTGAGAAACGCCGGATCCAGGGACAGGGATCTTATCAGAAGCCAGTCTGCGAGCGGCTTGCTGGAAGATTTCTTCTGATATTATAGGCGGGTGAGTTCCCTGGGATATGATCCACTGGGAGGGATCGCGAACGGTTCTGGAGGAGCTGTCGGTTCGGTTCCAGCGGATTTTTCCCGTGTAGACAGGGTTTTGAAGGATGTAGGAGAGGGAACGTTTGTCAAAAAGGTTTCCCTGGCGGGTTCTGGCCCCGGAATCATTGAGCCGCCGGGCGATAGAGGCCAGACTTAAATGGTCGCTGCAGTACCAGTGGAAAATCTGACCAATGATCTGGGCCTCTTCCGGCACAGGCTGAAGAGGAGATTTGGGGAAAGGGAGACAGTAACCCAGAGGCGGGCGGCACTGGCAGCCGCCTCTCAGAGCTTTTTCTGTCATTCCTCTGACCACATCCCCTGACAGGCGGATGGAATAGAATTCATCCATCCACTCGATGATGCGCTCGATCAGACTGCCGAAAGGACCGTCGATAATCGGCTCTGAAATGCTGATGACATAGACCTGGTATTTATTTTTCAGCATGGATTTATAGACGATGCTTTCTTCCTGGTTTCTGGCGAAACGGGAAAATTTCCACACCAGAATGGCGTCAAAGGGGTGAGAGGCGGATTTGGCCTGGGCGATCATCTGCTGAAATTGGGGACGTTTGTCTGCTTTGCGGCCGGACACACCATTTTCCTGAAAGATCCACTGCTCCGGCACAGAGATTTGATGGGCATTTGCGTAATCTAAAAGAAGCCGTTTCTGAGAGTCAGGGGACAGCTCTTCCTGTTCGTGGGTGGAAACGCGAATGTAGAGAGCGGCAGTCCTGATGGCCGGCATCCTACTTTCACAGATGGACATTTTGAGAATCCTCCCAATGGGTGACATTACCAGAGTTTATGAAGGAAAGAAAAAAAGAATGAAAGAAAAGGTTTTTTTCTTAGGGCAGAGAATATGTTTTAGAGAAGCCGAAAAGGGGATGTTGAATGTGGGGGAATGGTCATTTCGGATTTTGATTGGAACGGAAGGTAAGGAGATTGAGGTGGAAGGAATGAGGGAGATGGAGAGGAAGGAAGTGGAAAGCTGGCTGGAGATTCAGCTTCTGGAAGCTCTCGATTGCATGAAAAAAGAGACAGATGGCCAGCGGCATTTGACAGAGCTTTCGCAATAAAAAAAGAATCCTGTTTTTCAGGATTCTTTAAAAATGACCTCACCGGGAATCGAACCCGGGTTTACGCCGTGAGAGGGCGTCGTCTTGACCGCTTGACCATGAGGCCATAAGCAAGCTTGGTTATATTACCATAGTTTTTTTGAAAAAGCAAGGGGAATTTTAAATTTTTTTGCGATTGAAAAAAGAATGGAATGAAAGACGCCATAAAAAAGGAGGTGCCGGCAGTTTCCTGCCGGCTATGAGTATGAAAAAGTCTATGTGAAAAGGCTTCTGCCTTGGTGTTGATACATATATTACCAGCCATGTGTGACGAAAATATGGACTTGGGCTAAACTTTTTCTAAAGGAAATTAAGGAATTTTGAAAAAACTAAGAAAATCTCTTGTCAGATAAGGGAAAAGTGTGCATAATAATATCAGTGTGCAAATTTGATGCAGAGGCAATGGGGCCTGGGAGAGTCAGAAGAGGACTGACGCTTTCAGGCATTTTTTGTGTAATCGGCATTTGACAGGCGAGAAGTATGATCAAGCAAACGTTATAACTATCTGCCATAAGGCCATCCAATCCGGGCACTGCACCCGCTTCCCATCGCAGTATTGGGTGAGAATGGGCTGTTTGACGCCAGGGCGGGAGAGATAGCTGTCAAAGATTTCATCTACAATAACGGAAATACTCTCGAAAATATTCCGGTCATGGATCCACTTGTGGTCAAAGGCGGTGGAGGATGTAATGGTAAAATCGTATCCCTGGTTTCGGTACCATTCTGTATAGACGCGGTTTAAGGTGAACGACATAATAGCCAGGACGTTGGCAACAATAGTGGATTGGGGCCAGGTGGAATAGATTTCGCTGCAGGCCACATTTTTAATGTAATCCCGATAAGGAACAAAATAGTTGGGAGCATTGGAATTGCTGGGAAGCCCGTCGTGGACAACGATGGTTTGGGGGACAACGACGCGGCTCAGCACGATCTCTCCGCTCTCATTGACTGGCTTGATCTCCGCTTCAGCGATTTTCGGGGGATAATCTCCGACCAGCGTATGATCCGGAATGTTTGCAGTGTCGGATGCCTCCGGCTGATTTTCCGGGGTCAGGCGGATCGGCTGGATGGCGGTGGAGTCCGGAAGAATTTCTGTGCCAGTGACCGTAAAGGGCTGGAACCCCTCGGCTTCGACAGAGACCACATATTCAGAGTAAGGGACAGGGCCGCCTGGATCAAAGCTGTATTCCAGAGGCGGGGCCGGGAGAGAGACCTGCTGGGTCTGGCCGGAGGAATTGGTGGAGATCCGTTCTATGATCTGTTCTGGATTTGCTTTTGAGGCGATGGTGACGGAGGCGCCTGATATAGGAAAATTATTCTGGATCGATACCACATTAACCTGCAAAAGTCCACGGGAGGAATCGGCGTTTGCAGTTTGTGCAGCTCGTAGAAGATTCATGGGAAATCTCCTTTTTTCATGATTACTATTAATATATTGACCCCGATCAGAATGATGCCAGTCCGTTCGGGAAAGCCCTCTGTATTTTCAGTGTCTCTTATAGAAAAAATGCCATAAAGAATCTTATAGCAAAAACTAGTTGAAAAAAATTTGAGTTTGCGGTATAATCTTGTCAATTTGGGCAAAATTCCGGAAGAACTGCCGGAGAGCAGGAAAAAGCTGCCATCCGGACGCTGCTGGGTTGCTCGCACTTACGACACAGAAAGGAAGGTACCCCCACATGAAAGCATACCTGATATTAGAAGACGGAACCGTATTTACGGGAACCAGTATCGGCTCTGAACGGGAAGTAATCAGTGAGATTGTATTTAACACTTCTATGACTGGTTATCTGGAAGTCCTTACAGATCCCTCTTACGCCGGGCAGGCCGTTGTCATGACATATCCTTTGATCGGTAATTATGGAATCTGCCGGGACGATATGGAATCCAGCCGCCCCTGGCCTGACGGATACATTGTTCGCGAACTTTCTAGAATCCCCAGCAATTTCCGATGCGAGGATACCTTACAGCATTTCTTAAAATCCCATGATATTCCGGGTATCAGCGGTATTGACACCAGAGCGCTTACCAAATTGTTAAGAGAAAAAGGAACTATGAACGGTATGATCACCACAAAAGAGTATGCCTCTCTTTCCGACGTCTGCCAGCGGATCAAGGCTTACCAGGTGACTGGCGTAGTGAACGCGACTACGACGAAAGAGGTTTACACGCTGCCGGGAGATCCTGAGATGGAAGGCGGTATGAAGCATGTGGCTCTTTTGGATCTGGGAGCGAAGAGAAATATTGCCAGATCCCTGAATAAAAGGGGATGTGAAGTTACCGTATATCCGGCTCACACGTCGGCGGAAACGATTCTGGCATCTAAGCCGGATGGGATTATGTTGAGCAATGGCCCCGGAGACCCCAAGGAGAACGTGGAGGTGATCGAAGAGATTAAAAAGCTCTACCAGTCAGACGTCCCGATTTTTGCTATCTGCCTGGGACACCAGCTTATGGCTCTGGCTACCGGGGCGGATACGTATAAGCTGAAATACGGCCACAGAGGAGGCAACCATCCGGTGAAGGATCTGGAGACTGGACGGGTCTACATTTCTTCCCAAAACCACGGTTACGCGGTGGATACAGCCAGCCTGGATGAAAAGGTGGCGGTTCCAGCCTTTGTCAATGTAAATGACGGGACCAATGAAGGACTGAAATACACAGGAAAGAAAATTTTTACGGTACAGTACCATCCGGAGGCGTGTCCAGGACCCCAGGATTCCGGTTATCTGTTTGACCGTTTTATTAAGATGATGGAGGTGGAGAGATAATGCCGAAGAATCCGGAAATTAAGAAGGTTTTGGTGATTGGCTCTGGTCCGATTGTAATCGGCCAGGCCGCAGAGTTCGACTATGCGGGGACCCAGGCATGCCGTTCGCTGAAGGAAGAAGGCGTGGAAGTTGTTCTGCTAAATTCCAACCCCGCCACCATCATGACGGACAAGGATATTGCTGATAAAGTCTACATTGAGCCTCTGACTGTCGAGGTGGTAGAACAGTTAATATTAAAGGAGAAGCCGGACAGTGTTCTTCCGACTTTGGGAGGACAGGCTGGCCTGAACCTGGCTATGGAGCTGGAAGAGGCTGGATTTTTAAAGGCCAACAATGTGCGGCTTATCGGTACGACGGCCCAGACGATCAAGAAGGCGGAGGATCGCCTGGAATTTAAAGAAACCATGGAGAAGATCGGGGAGCCGGTGGCGCCTTCCAAAGTGGTGGAGTCTATTGAGGACGGCATCGCGTTTACCAATACCATTGGCTATCCGGTGGTTCTGCGCCCGGCTTATACTTTGGGCGGAAGCGGCGGCGGCATTGCCCACAATGAAGAAGAGCTGATCGAGATTCTGGGAAATGGCCTCAGGCTGTCCCGTGTGGGTCAGGTTCTGGTGGAGCGGTGCATTGCCGGATGGAAAGAGATTGAATACGAGGTTATGCGGGACGGTGCAGGCAATGTGATCACGGTCTGCAATATGGAAAATATTGACCCGGTAGGCGTTCACACTGGCGACAGTATCGTAGTGGCGCCGTCACAGACCCTTGGGGACAAGGAGTACCAGATGCTGAGAACCTCGGCGTTAAATATCATTACGGAGCTTGGGATCACCGGCGGCTGCAATGTCCAGTACGCTCTTCATCCGGACAGCTTTGAATACTGCGTCATCGAGGTGAATCCCCGTGTCAGCCGGTCATCCGCCCTGGCTTCCAAGGCGACCGGCTACCCCATCGCCAAGGTGGCGGCAAAGATCGCCCTGGGCTACACCCTGGATGAGATCAAGAATGCGGTGACTCAGAAGACTTACGCCAGCTTTGAACCGATGCTGGATTACTGTGTGGTAAAGATGCCCCGACTGCCTTTTGACAAGTTCATCAGCGCTAAGAGAAGCCTGGGAACCCAGATGAAGGCCACCGGCGAGGTTATGAGTATCTGCACCAATTTTGAAGGGGCGCTGATGAAGGCGATCCGTTCTCTGGAGCAGCATGTAGATTGCCTGATGTCCTACGATTTTTCTTATATGAATGATGACGAGCTGGAAGATATGCTCCGCCAGGTGGACGACAGGCGGATCTGGGTGATCGCAGAGGCCCTTCGCCGGGGCGTGGCAGCCAGACATATTCATGAGGTGACAAAGGTAGATCTGTGGTTTATTGATAAGCTGGAAATTCTCATCGAGATGGAGAACGCTTTAAAAGAAGCGGGGAGAAAAATCCGGTCCGGTATGCCTGTAGAGCTGGCCTTTCCGGAAGAGCTTCTTCGGGAGGCAAAGCGGATCGAGTATCCGGATACGGTGATTTCCCGGCTGACCCATATTCCCCAGGACGAGATCAAACGTATGCGCTACAGCGGAGGAATCCGGGCAGCCTATAAGATGGTAGATACCTGTGCGGCAGAATTTGCGGCTGCAACGCCGTATTACTATTCCTGCTTCGGCAGCGAGAACGAGGCGGAGGCGACCCATGACAGAAAGAAAGTTCTGGTTCTCGGATCCGGCCCCATCCGCATCGGTCAGGGTATTGAGTTTGACTTTTGCTCTGTCCACAGCACATGGGCATTTAAAAAGGAAGGCTACGAGACGATTATTATCAACAATAACCCGGAGACGGTTTCCACAGACTTTGATATTGCGGATAAGCTGTACTTTGAGCCTCTTACCCCGGAGGATGTGGAGAGTATTGTAGATATTGAAAAGCCAGACGGGGCAGTGGTTCAGTTCGGTGGACAGACAGCGATTAAGCTGACAGAAGCCCTGATGAAGATGGGTGTCCCGATTCTGGGAACTGCGGCGGAGGATGTAGACGCGGCGGAGGATCGGGAGTTGTTTGACGAGATCCTGGAGCAGTGCCAGATCCCCAGGCCTGCAGGCCACACCGTCTTTACGGCGGAGGAGGCCAAAAAAGCGGCTAAAGAGTTGGGATACCCGGTGCTGGTGCGTCCTTCCTATGTACTGGGCGGCCAGGGAATGCAGATTGCCATCAATGATGAAGACATTGACGAGTTCATCGGCATTATCAATCAGATTACCCAGGAACATCCGATTTTGGTGGATAAGTACATTATGGGAAAAGAGATTGAGGTGGACGCCATCTGCGACGGTCAGGATATCCTGATTCCCGGAATTATGGAACATATTGAGAGAACCGGTGTTCATTCCGGCGACAGTATCTCTGTTTATCCGGCCCAGAGCATTTCAGAGAAAAATAAAGAGACCATCGTAGACTACACCAGGCGGCTGGCAAAGGCCCTTCACGTAAAGGGAATGATTAACATCCAGTTTATTGTGGACGGAGACAGAGTCTACATCATTGAGGTCAACCCCAGATCTTCCCGTACGGTGCCGTACATCAGTAAAGTTACCGGTATCCCTATTGTGCCGCTGGCGACTCAGATCATCTGCGGCCACACTATCCGGGAGATGGGCTATGAACCGGGGCTTCAGCCTGAGGCTGACTACATTGCCATCAAGATGCCGGTATTCTCCTTTGAGAAGATTCGCGGGGCGGATGTGAGCCTGGGGCCGGAGATGAAGTCCACCGGAGAGTGCCTGGGAATTGCAAAAACCTTTAATGAGGCGCTTTATAAGGCGTTTCAGGGAGCAGGCATCCGCCTGCCCAAATACAAAAATATGATTATCACGGTTCGAGACAGCGACAAAGAGGAAATCATTCCCATTGCGAAGCGGTTCGAGGCATTGGGATACCGAATCTTTGCCACAAGAGGAACGGCAAAAGCGCTGAAGGCCCGTGGTATCAAGGCTCTCCAGGTGAGAAAGCTGGAGCAGGAGTCGCCTAATATTCTGGATTTGGTTCTGGGACACGAGGTGGATCTGATCATTGATACACCGCCTCAGGGAGCAGAGCACAGCCGAGATGGATTTGTCATCAGAAGGAATGCTGTGGAAACCGGAGTCAACGTCCTGACTTCCCTGGATACGGCGGCAGCTCTGGCGACCTCCATGGAGAACCGTGCGGCCAAGCTGACACTGATTAATATTGCTGAGATATGAGACCTGACGGGGGATGCTGCATAATAGGCAGCATCCTTCGCTGCAAAAAAGGAGCAAATATGAAAAATAAAGAGGTTATGCTGGAAACAGAGCGGCTGGTTCTCAGAAATTTTACAGAAAATGATATAGAAGCGATTGAAAGAATTTTTGGGGATGAGGAGATTAACCGTTTTCTCCCATGGTTCCCGGTAAAGAACAGAAAAGAGGCGGAGGCATTTTTCCAGGAACGTTATGCCAGTCAATACGCCGGCGGGAATGGCCGCCACTACGCTGTATGCCTGAAAACAGATAATATTCCGATTGGCTATGTCAATGTCAGCGGAGACGACAGCCGGGATTTTGGCTACGGGCTGTTGAAAGAATTCTGGGGACAGGGAATCATTACAGAGGCGGGGATAGCGGCCCTGGAACAGGCCAAAAGGGACGGTCTTCCTTTTGTCACAGCAACCCACGACATTGAGAATTCAAAAAGCGGAGCCGTGCTGAGGCGTCTTGGCATGAAATACTGCTATACCTATAAAGAACAGTGGCAGCCGAAAGATATTCCGGTCTTTTTCCGGATGTATCAGCTGAATCTGGACGGGGATAGCGACCGTGTCTACAAAAAATACTGGGAGCAGTATGAGATCCATTTTGTGGAAGACAACCTATAACCAGGGGTCATAGAAACCATTCCATATAACTAATTGACAAAGCCGGGATAGGTTGCTATGATTAATGTTAATATATAAAAAGGGGGACGCTATGGATAGGATTGTATTATCGCTGCTGGTGGACAATACGGCCGGCGTTCTGGCCCGTGTAGCGGGGCTGTTCAGCCGAAGGGGATACAATATCGAAAGCCTTACTGTCGGTGTGACGGCTGATGAGAGGTATTCCAGAATGACGGTGGTTTCCTACGGAGACCAGCAGGTGTTGGAACAGATTGAAAAGCAGCTCAGCAAACTGGAAGATGTCCGTGATATCAAGGAATTGAAGATGGGCCATTCTGTATACCGGGAGCTGATCATGGTGAAGGTCCGGGCAAACGCGGCAGACCGTCAGGCGGTCAGTGCGATCTCCGATATTTTCCGCGCTACCATCGTAGATGTGGGAAAAGAGTCCCTGACTGTTATGCTGACAGGGGACCAGTCCAAGCTGGAGGCCCTCTTGAACCTTTTGGAAGATTATGAGATCTTAGAGGTGGCAAGGACCGGCCTGACAGGTCTTTCCAGAGGAATTAACGACGTCCGTTATCTGCCCTGACCAATGGCAGTAGGGCTGAAACAGAGGATAGGAGGAAAAGAAAATGGCTAAAATTTACTACCAGGAAGACTGCAACATGGCATTATTAGAGGGCAAGACCATTGCCGTTATCGGCTATGGAAGCCAGGGACACGCCCACGCTCTGAACTTAAAGGAGTCCGGCTGCAATGTGATTGTCGGCCTTTATGAGGGGAGCAAATCCTGGGCAAAGGCAGAGGCTGCAGGCTTCCAGGTTTACACGGCTGCAGAGGCTGCAAAGAAGGCAGACATCATCATGATCCTGATCAACGATGAAAAGCAGGCAAAGATGTACAAGGAATCCATCGAGCCGAATCTGAAGGAAGGCGATATGTTAATGTTCGCCCACGGCTTTGCCATTCATTTCGGACAGATCGTTCCGCCAAAGAATGTTGACGTTACCATGATTGCTCCCAAGGCGCCCGGCCATACGGTGAGAAGCGAGTACCAGAGAGGCAGAGGTACCCCATGTCTGGTAGCAGTATATCAGGATGCCACCGGCAAGGCGAAAGATCGCGCACTGGCTTACGGTCTGGCAATCGGCGGAGCAAGGGCTGGTATTCTGGAAACCACCTTCAGAGTGGAGACTGAGACCGACCTGTTCGGCGAGCAGGCTGTTCTGTGCGGCGGTGTCTGCGCTCTGATGAAGGCAGGCTTTGAGACTCTGGTAGAGGCAGGCTATGCCCCGGAGAATGCATATTTTGAGTGCATCCACGAGATGAAACTGATTGTAGACCTGATCTATGAGAGCGGCTTTGCAGGAATGAGATACTCCATCTCCAACACTGCTGAGTACGGCGATTACATTACCGGTCCGAAGATCATCACTGACGAGACCAAGAAAGCTATGAAGAAGATCCTTTCCGATATTCAGGACGGCTCTTTCGCAAAAGAGTGGCTGCTGGAGAACCAGGCAAACTGCCCGCATTTCAACGCTATGAGAAAGAGAGAGGCGGAGCATCCGCTGGAGAAAGTGGGCGCCGAGCTGCGTAAGCTGTATAGCTGGAGCGAGGGCGATAAGCTGATCAACAACTGATTGTAATAGCCTTTTCCGGGCTGCATTCAACAAAAAGACGCCTGTTTGGTCGAGAGCTGCTGTCCGTTAATCAGAAAATTGCTTGACAAATTTTCCAAAATCACGTATAGTATTCCGTGATAAAAGGGAGTAGCTGACACCAAAGGCGGAGGAAATGAGAACCGGTTTGGTGTTTACGGTATGTCAGCACGATGAAGGAATTCATCCGTATCGTAATGAAATGGCGAGACTTTTATTGCATATTTTGTATGCAGTAAAAGTCTCGCCTTTTTTGTATCATAGAAAGATAGGTTTCCTGTGGTACAAAACGCACTCCGCTGTGGATGCGCGCTGCAGCGCATACTTTTTGATATTGCCGCTGCTTTTTGGGAAGCATAAAGGCAGAGGACAGATGCGGAAAGGAGAAAAGAGGATGAGCAAGTATTATGGAATGGAAGCTCAGGACGTAAGGAAGGCGGTCAATGGCGGAACAGAGCCGCTGACTGCAGAACAGATCAAAAAGAATCAGGAAAAATACGGCCCCAACGAATTGTCAGAAGGCAAGAAAAAGACGCCCTTTCAGATCTTTCTGGAGCAGTTTACAGATTTCCTGGTGCTGATCTTGATTGCTGCGGCAATCGTATCTTTATTTTTGGGAGAAACGGAGAGTGCTGCCGTAATCCTGATTGTTATTACAATGAATGCGATTTTAGGAACCGTGCAGACTGTAAAGGCAGAGCAGTCTCTGGACAGTTTAAAGTCACTGTCAGCACCGGTCTGTAAGGCGTTCCGAAACGGGAAAATGACGGAAATCCCCAGCAAAGAATTGACTGTGGGAGATCTGGTGTTTTTGGAAGCCGGGGACTGTGTTCCTGCTGACGGACGTATTATGGAGTGCGCCAGCCTGAAAGCTGACGAGAGCGCGCTGACAGGAGAGAGCCTGGGAGTTGAAAAGACAGTGGAGGCTCTTCCGGGGGAACTGGCTTTAGGCGATCGGAAAAATATGGTCTATTCCGGCAGTTTCATTACCTATGGCCGCGGTTCCTTCCTGGTAACAGATGTGGGAATGAACACGGAAGTAGGAAAGATCGCAGGACTTCTGAAGAACGCAGGGGATAAGAAGACCCCTCTTCAGGTCAGCCTGGATCAGTTTGGAAAAAATCTTTCTATCTTGATTCTGATCTTCTGCGGCCTGCTGTTTGCAGTTCAAGTTCTGCGGGGCGGTTCTGTGGGAGATGCTTTCCTGTTTGCAGTGGCTCTGGCAGTCGCGGCGATCCCGGAGGCTTTAAGCTCTATTGTCACCATCGTTCTTGCATTCGGTACTTCCAAGATGGCAAAAGCGGGAGCTATCATCCGCAAGCTGCAGGCGGTTGAAGGTCTGGGAAGCGTATCGGTCATCTGCTCAGACAAGACCGGTACTTTGACTCAGAACAAGATGACAGTGGAACACTACTACATGGAAGGAAAAAATGTAGACAGCACAGAAGTGGACCCGCTGAATCCTCTTCACAAAGAAATGATCCGTCTGTCCGTATTGTGTAACGATTCATCAAATGAAAACGGAGAGCGCCTGGGAGATCCTACAGAAGTGGCGCTGGTGGATATCAGCGCAGCGGTGGGCGTGCCGGCTTCCAGAGTCCGGAAGGCATATCCCAGACTCAGTGAAATTCCTTTTGACAGCGACAGAAAGATGATGTCCACCTTCCATCTGCTGAAGGACGGATACACCATGATTACAAAAGGTGCTGTGGACGTCATGCTGGATCGGGTGGATCAGATTCAGAAAAACGGCCAGATTGTCCCGATCACTCCGGAAGACCGGAAGGAGATCGAGGCTGTCAACCGCCATTATTCAGAGAATGGTCTCCGTGTCCTTGCAGTGGCATACAGAAAGTTTGATGAATCCAGAGAACTTCAGCTTGAGGATGAAAACCATATGGTTTTCTTTGGCCTTATCGCTATGATGGATCCGCCCAGACCGGAGAGCCAGAAAGCAGTGGAAGAGTGTAAAAAAGCCGGCATTCGTCCCATTATGATAACTGGTGACCACAAAGTGACAGCGGCTGCTATTGCAAAAAGAATCGGTATCCTGGAGGATGAGAAGGAGGCCTGCGAGGGTTCTGTCATCGATTCCATGGATGATGAAGAACTGCAGGAATTCGTAGAAGGGATATCGGTATACGCCAGGGTTTCACCGGAGCACAAGATCCGTATCGTCCGGGCTTGGCAGGAAAAAGGAAATGTTGTTGCAATGACCGGTGATGGTGTCAATGACGCCCCTGCATTAAAACAGGCAGATATCGGTGTGGCCATGGGCATCACAGGAAGCGAGGTTTCCAAAGATGCTGCGGCAATGGTGCTGACAGACGACAATTTTGCTACGATTGTAAAGGCCGTGGAAAACGGAAGAAACGTTTACGCGAATATTCAAAACTCTATTCAGTTCCTGCTGTCCGGAAACTTTGGTGGAATTCTGGTAGTTTTGGCGGCTTCCCTGCTGAGCCTTCCGGTTCCCTTTGCGCCTGTCCATCTGCTGTTTATTAACCTGCTGACCGACAGCCTTCCGGCGATTGCCCTTGGACTGGAACCCCATCGGGCGTCCGTAATGGAGGAGAAGCCCAGGCCAGCCGGCCAGTCTCTGCTGACGGCTCCATTTTTAAAGAGAATCGGCCTGGAAGGACTCTGCATTGCCATTATGACATTTATTGCTTTCCGGATCGGTCTGAACAGCGGCGGTGAGCTGCTGGGGAGCACAATGGCATTCGGCACTCTGTGTATGTCCAGACTGGTGCATGGATACAACTGTAAGTCCACAGATCCGGTGATTTTCAAGAAGGGATTTTTCAATAACATTTATATGCAGGGCGCCTTTGTAATCGGTTTCCTGCTGATCAACCTGGTACTGCTGGTTCCCCTTATGGAAGGCTTTTTCCAGGTACAGACTCTGAATGCAGAACAGATTCTGACTGTTTATGGCCTGGCTCTTCTGAACCTTCCCATTATTCAGATTTTGAAATGGATTGGAAAACAGTTAAGAAAGTAAGTCTAAGGAAGAAAAGATAGCGCCAGTGTACACTGACGCTACGAAAAACGAAAAGGCAGATCTCCCCAGCAGGTAGATTCCTGCGGAGAAGATCTGCTTTTTCTTTCATAGGAAACGGAGTTCCCCATGAAAGAAAAATACTCCGCGGGATGCGCGCTCGCGCGAAATGGAAATTTGCCGCTTATTCTTAAAACTTAAATCCGGCGATCAATCCAGGCGAGAACATCGTCAATGACTTCGTCCTTGCAGTATTCGTTAAAGATTTCGTGGAAAAGATTGCCGTATATCTTCATCTGCTTGTCCTTGGATGCGGCAGCTGCAAAGAATGCATAGGTATCTTCCTTGCTGACCAGCCCGTCATTCTCGCCGTGAAGCATAAGAACCGGGAAGGAGAAGGATGAGACTTTATCCTGGAACCACTCCAGCCCATCGCACAGGGCGTAGACCAGTCCGGCGGTAAACGTCTGGGTGTTGTATGGGTCTTTTCCATACCAGTCCACCACTTCCGCCACAGAGCAGACACCGGAACCCAGCTCATTGGGCAGCTTCTCATGGGGATCCATCCCTTTTGGGATGCCGGTGATCAGTTTGCCGTTGTCGTGGGTCAGTGCTCCGCTGGTAATGATTCCTCTCAGATTTTTGTCCGGATATTTGATACCATAGAGGGAAACGGTAAAACCTCCCATACTGTGGCCGATGAGAAATACCGGAATGTCGGGATTTTCCTGAAGCGCCATGTCCACCACCACGTTGGTGTCATCCAGAAGTTCGTTAAAATCGGTGTAATAGGTCCGTTCCCCCTCGGAGCGCCCGTGGCCCCGGTGGTCAAACCGGTAGGTGGCGATTCCGGCCTTGTGGAACCGCTCTGCAAAGTAATCGTACCTTCCCTGGTGTTCGCAGAGACCGTGGACAATCACGGCGGCGGCCCGTGCCCCTTCCGGAACCTCTTTGCTCAGGTACAGCTTTGTACCGTCAAACGATGAAAACATTTCTCCCATAAAAACCCCTCCTGTAGATCATGTATTTGTTTTCGGGCGCTGAAAGAGCCCGTTGTTACCCCGTATAAGTTAAGTATATATAAGAGAGGACGAAATTTCAATATCGGATATAGAAAAATGGTGCCGGAGGTTAACTCCAGCACCATTTTGAAATGACAATTTTTGAAAATTTTTACTGAGCTTTGGGACCAGCTTCAGCGATGTTCTTTGGCATGTTGGGATACTTCTTTGCGAAGTTCTCAGCAAACATGTTGGCCAGCTTCTTAGCCTGAACATCGTAAGCTGCCTTGTCCTCCCAGGTGTCGCGGGGATTCATGATCTCATCCGGAACGTTGGGGCAGGTCTGCGGAACATCCAGGTTAAAGATGTCGTCATGCTTGTACTCGACATTGTCCAGATCACCGTTTAAAGCAGCGGTAACCATAGCGCGGGTGAATTTCAGTTTCATACGGCTTCCCAGCTTGCCTTCACCGGAAGCCGGTCCGCCGGTCCAGCCGGTATTTACCAGATAAACCTTGGTGTTGTACTTCTCGATCTTCTCGCCTAACATGTTAGCGTAAACGGAAGGATCCATTGGCATAAACGGCTCGCCGAACAGAGTGGAGAAAGTAGGCTGAGGCTCTTTGACACCGCGCTCAGTTCCGGCCAGTTTGGAGGTAAATCCGGTTACAAAATGGTACATAGCGGCATTTTCGTCCAGACGGCTGATTGGCGGAAGTACGCCGAATGCGTCAGCAGTCAGGAAAATAACAACCTTGGGGATACCGCCTACGCCAGGAATCTGGGCGTTGGAGATAAAATCAATGGGGTAGCCTACGCGGGTATTTTCGGTCAGGCTGCCATCGAAGAAATCGAAATCTCTGGTTTCGGGATCCATAACAACATTTTCTACTAAGCTGCCGAACTTGATGGCGTTGTAGATCTCCGGCTCTCCTTCAGGATCCAGGTTGATACATTTTGCATAGCATCCGCCCTCGAAGTTGAAGATGCCATGGTCAGACCAGCCGTGCTCGTCGTCACCGATCAGGCGGCGGTTGGGATCAGCAGAAAGAGTGGTCTTTCCGGTTCCGGACAGGCCGAAAAATACAGCGGTATCGCCGGTAACAGGATCCATATTTGCGGAGCAGTGCATGGGCAGAACATTCTCCTGAGGCATCAGGAAGTTCATAACAGAGAATACGCTCTTCTTGATCTCACCGGAATACTGGCTTCCGGCAATCAAAACCATCTTTGCCTCGTAGTCTACGATGATGGCTGCCTCAGAATGTACGCCGTCAATTTCAGGAATGCACTTAAAGCCGGGTGCAACAATCAGAACGAAATCGGCTTCGCCGTAGGAAGCCAGCTCCTCTGCGGTGGGACGGATCAAAAGCTGATGAATAAACAGATTCTGGCTTGCCAGCTCGTTTACAACACGGAATTTTTTCGTGCAGGCTGGATCGGCCCCAGCCATACCGTCAAAGATAAAGATTTCGCGGTTCTGGAGGTAAGCGACCATCTTTGCTTTGATAGCGTCGAATTTCTCCTTTGTGATTGGACGGTTTACCTTGCCCCATGCGATCTGATCGTGGATAGCAGGTGTGTCAACAATAAATTTATCCTCTGGGGAACGGCCCGTATACTTTCCTGTCGTTACTACCAGTGCACCGGTTTTGCTCAGAGTACCTTCTCCTCTGCGTAAAGCAGCTTCAGTAAGCTGAGCAGGGGTCAGGTTACGGTAAACGGCTGTCGGATTAATGATTCCTAATTTTTCCAGACCATATGTTTCCATTATTCTACCTCCTAGTATAGTAAGTGTATAGTTTGTAGGGTCAAAAAGCCCAAAACTTGTCTCTATTATCTCACTGGTTTGTTAAAAAGTCAACATTTTCCAGCGGATGAATCAGCCATCCATTGCCCGGCAGAATTGCAGGAACAGAGCGAGGGCGCGGGAATGATTATTCAGGCTGCAGGCAAAGCCAATGGTCCGTTTGGGAATGGGGACGCTTAAGGGAAGCTCCACCAGGGAACCTTCAGATAATTCTTCCTGGATAAAATCGCGGATGACACAGCCTATGCCTAAACCAATCTTTGAAAACTCAATGATCAGATCCATGGTAGTGACTTCGAGAATCTGGAGCGGTTCGATTTCGTGGGAGGACAGATACTGATCGATGTAATGGCGGGTCATATTCTGACCGTCTAACAGCATGACCGTTCCAGTTTGAAATACATTGGTGTCCTCACCTTCCCGCAGGCGGAGATTTTTCAGATACTGGGGCGTGGCCACAAAGGCGTCTTTGATATCCAGAAGCGGGGTAAAGGAAAGGCCTTTTTTGCTTTTTGGTTCCGCTACCAGGCCAATGTCGATCCGCCCCTGATCCAGCATGGACAGAGTCTGGATGCTGTCCTGACTTTCAATGGTGATCCGGATATGGGGATATTGTTCCACAAAGCCCTTTAAATAGGGAAGGAGGATGTGTTTGCACAGAGTATTGCTGACCCCGATCCGCAGGTGACCGATCTGAAATTCCCGGATACGTTTTAACTCTTCCTCTCCTCGAGACAGGGATTCAAAAGCAGTGCGTACGTATTCAAATAATAACTCGCCCTCTTCTGTCAGGGAGACCCCTCTGGAACTCCGCAGAAACAGAGTCGTGTTCAGGCTCTCTTCCAGTTTACTGATAGCCTTGCTGATAGCCGGTTGGCTGATAAAGAGTTCTTTGGCGGCTTTGGAGATGTTTCCTGTCCTTGCCACCTCGTAAAAGATTTTATATTGGGAAAGATGCTGTTCCATTAGAAGACCTCCATAACTATGCATTATGGCAAACATGCATTATATGTATTGTTATTATACCAAATCGTGTGTTAAAATGTAAAGAAGAATCAGAGTAGCTGCAATGGATAAGGAGGATTCAAGATGGGAATGACAATGACCCAAAAGATTTTGGCAGCCCATGCAGGGTTAGAGGAAGTGAAGGCGGGCCAACTAATTGAGGCGGATTTAGACCTTGTGCTGGGAAATGATATCACATCGCCGGTGGCGATCAATGAGATGGAAAAGATGAATAACCAGACCGTGTTTGACAAGGACAAAATTGCTTTGGTCATGGATCACTTTATCCCCAATAAAGATATAAAATCAGCAGAAAACTGTAAATGCTGCAGGGATTTTGCCTGCCGTCATGAAATTACCAACTACTTCGACGTAGGGGAGATGGGCATTGAACATGCTCTTCTGCCGGAAAAAGGCCTGGTGGTTGCCGGGGATGCTGTGATCGGAGCGGATTCCCATACCTGCACTTACGGCGCTCTCGGCGCATTTTCTACGGGCGTGGGGAGCACGGATATGGCCGCCGGGATGGTCACCGGAAAGGCCTGGTTTAAGGTGCCGTCAGCCATTAAGTTTGTCCTGACAGGAAAACCGGGGAAATGGGTCAGCGGAAAAGATGTGATCCTGCATATTATCGGTATGATCGGCGTGGACGGAGCACTGTATAAATCCATGGAATTTGTGGGGGACGGCATCGCCAACCTGTCTATGGACGACCGTTTCACCATCTGCAATATGGCCATTGAAGCCGGGGGAAAGAACGGAATCTTCCCGGTGGATGACCTGGCGAAGCAATACATGAAAGAACATTCCAAGAGAGATTATAAGACATACGAGGCCGACCCGGATGCGGAGTACGAGGCTGTCTATACTATTGACCTTGCCCAGTTAAACCCCACTGTGGCTTTCCCTCACCTTCCTGAGAACACCAGAACCATCGATGAGGTGGGCGAGGTGAAGATCCAGCAGTCCGTGATCGGTTCCTGCACCAACGGGCGCATCGACGATATGCGGATCGCGGCGCAGATCATGAAGGGAAGAAAGGTGGCAAAGGGCGTTCGCTGCATCGTGATCCCGGCGACTCAGGCCATCTACCTTCAGGCGATGCGGGAAGGCCTGCTGGAGATCTTTATCGAGGCCGGAGCCGTCGTCAGCACACCGACCTGTGGTCCGTGTCTGGGCGGATATATGGGAATTCTAGCGGCAGGCGAGAGATGCATCTCCACTACCAACCGGAATTTTGTAGGCCGTATGGGCCATGTAGAATCAGAAGTATATCTGGCAAGCCCGGCCATAGCCGCTGCCAGCGCGGTGACGGGAAAGATTTCAAGTCCCAGCGAACTTGGTTTATAGGAGGCAGATCATGAAAGCATGTGGAAGAGTTTTTAAATACGGAGACAATGTAGATACGGACGTTATCATCCCTGCCCGCTATCTCAATGCGACAAAGGGGGAAGAGCTGGCAAAGCACTGTATGGAGGATATTGACAAGGATTTTGTCAAGAAGGTCCAGAAGGGCGACATTATCGTGGCCAACAAAAACTTCGGATGCGGTTCCTCCAGAGAGCATGCGCCTCTGGCAATCAAATGCGCCGGCGTAAGCTGCGTCATCGCTGAGACCTTTGCCCGGATTTTTTACCGCAATGCCATCAACATCGGAATGCCCATCATCGAGTGTCCGGAGGCAGCCAAAGCCATCAGCAATGGGGACCAGGTGGAGATCGATTTTGACAGCGGTGTGATTACAGACAAGACAACAGGCCAGAGTTTCCAGGGGCAGGCCTTCCCGCCTTTCATGCAGAAGATCATTGAGGCCGGCGGTCTGGTGAATTACATCAACGAAAAGAAATGATGAAATGGAATTCAGCATTGTATGATAATAAGCACGATTTTGTGGCTGAATATGGGAAGGAACTGTTAGAACTGCTGCCAGATCATAGGCATCTGGCTGTACTGGATCTGGGGTGTGGAACTGCCACACTGACGGCACAACTGGCCGGACGGTATGACAAAGTAACAGGTGTTGACAGCTCCCAAGAGATGTTGGACAAGGCCAGAGCACAGTTTGGCAATATTGAATTCAGACTGTGCGATGCACTTGATTTGCCGTTTGCAAATGAGTTTGACATCGTGTTTTCTAATGCTGTGTTTCATTGGATTAGCGACCATGATCTGCTGCTGAAAAATGTATACAGGGTATTAAAGCCTCATGGTTTCCTGGTATGCGAGTTCGGTGCACACGGTAATATTGCAGCTATCGAAAAGGCTTTTGCAAAGGCATGCAGGGAATTGGGATATGACTACAAATCCAAGTTTTATTTTCCTAAGATAGAGACCTTTGGCAGGAGGCTGAAGGAAAACGGCTTTGTAATCGACAGGATTGACGACTATGACAGGCCGACGGTGCTGAAGGATTGTGAGCGAGGCCTGGCAAATTGGATAAAGCAGTTTTTTGCCCTGGAAATGGAAGAAATGCCAGCGCACACATAAACAAAGCTTAACATCCCCAAAATAGTGCCATCCAGATCACAGGCGTGTTTGCCGCCTGGATCTGGATGGCACTATTTCTGCAGTATTTCGCGGATCAGGGCTGGCCCTTCAGCGGTCTGCCGCAATAGGGGCAGTACAAGGCGCCGCCGGCGTGGCCTAAAAAGCGGCCGCAGTGGGGACAGCGGTTAGAAACAGCGAGAAAAATAATTGCTGCCAGCAATGGAAAGAGTGCGGCAACAATCAGCCAGAACACACTCAGCCAACAGCCCAATAGAATTAGCAGAATCCCCAGTACATACAAAAGATAGCCGATGGCG
Source organism: uncultured Lachnospiraceae bacterium (assembly GCA_904395885.1). Taxonomy (GTDB): domain Bacteria; phylum Bacillota; class Clostridia; order Lachnospirales; family Lachnospiraceae; genus UMGS1370. The sequence continues at coordinate 41,201 of CAJFOF010000021.1, read as the reverse complement.
CGCGCGTGTTTTAACAATAATTTTTTTATACTCATATGCCCTTCTGGTTTTATTGTTATCCTACAGATGAGAATTCATAGCATGATCGATCATTGCGACTTTATGATCCCTGTGCATCAGCTGATAATATCTTTTCCATAAAGCAGCCGACTGCAGGGGGATTTTTACATTTATTGTCTTCATAGCCAGAACCTCCGTTTTTTTTTATCACTGAGATAAGTATAGCATATCAGCGCGCAGCCTTCAACACAGGCCGCAAAATTGCAGAAGGTTTGAGCACCCCAGTCACCCCTTCTCCTGCCGCCTGTACTGCCTCGGAGAGAGGCCGTATTTTTGGCGGAAGAGTCGGTTAAAGTAAGACAGATTGTCGAAGCCACAGCCCTGCGCGATGGAGGTGACGGAAGCCTTGGCGTTTAACAGCTTATGGCCTGCAGCCGTCAGCCGGTAGTCGTTAAGATATTCAATAAAAGCCATGCCGGTATACTTTTTAAAATACTTCATAAAATGGGAAGAACTGTAGCCGCAGAGGCTGGCTGCCTGCTGGATGGTGATTTTCTCCCCGTAATGTTCTTCGATATAGCCCAGCAATTGCTTCATCCGATCCCGGGAAGCGCTGGGCTTTTTTCTTTCTTTCCACAGCTCATGGCAGGAGATATCGTAGAGAAGCTGAAACAAAAGGGATTTGACGGCCAGCTGATAGCCGTAAGGCCTCTGTTCGCATATTGTATCGAGCTGTTCGATATGGCCGGAAAAGAGCGCGCCTTCTGGGGAAGCGGAAGAAAAGTGAATGGGACCGGAAATGGTTTCCGCCACGATAGGGTCTAAAAAAGCAGTGTTGCAGAAATCGGAGCCGGGACCTTTCAGCATGTCCGGGAGGAAAATGATATTTTCGTACTCGAAGGCATCCGCTCCCCGCCGGCTGATGCCGTGAAGCTGTCCTGGAAAGACGGCGATGGCATCGCCGGCACTGACGGGAAAAGGCTTCATATCTACCGTCACGGTTCCGCGGCCTTTTTTTACTGAAATGATTTCCATCTCTTCATGCCAGTGGACAGGAACCTGACTGAAATCCAGTGGAATGGAGCAGGGATAAATATTAAAAGGAAAGGATTTCCCGGCATGTTCCTTTGTCTCATGGTAATCCCGCCTTCCTTTTTGCTCCGGAACATTCATAAAAACACCTCCAAGAAAGATAATGGAATGGAAGGCTGAAATCAGCCGCCATATGTGAAGATGATAGTATTGTACAATAATTGCGCCTAATATTGCAAGAATTGATTCACACAGGAGATTATAATGGATATTAGCTTAGATATAAAGGAACAGAAGCGAGCCGGTAAAGGTTTGCGGCTGTGGACCATTAAAGGAGATGGAAATGATGGAAAGAAAAGAATTGGAAAAACACTTGCAGCGGCTGTGCCCAAAGCCGGTTAAGGACTGTACCAATGAGGAATTATATACGGCATTGCTGTCCCTGGCAGAGAATATGGCCCAGGGAAGAGAGAACGGAAAAGGGAAAAAGAAACTGTACTATATTTCGGCAGAATTTTTGATCGGCAAGCTGCTGTCCAACAACCTGATCAATCTGGGGATATACCAGGATATAAAAGAGATTCTGAAAGGTAATGGAAAATCTCTGAGCCAGGTGGAAGAAGTGGAGCCGGAGCCTTCCCTGGGAAACGGCGGCCTTGGAAGACTGGCGGCCTGCTTTTTGGATTCCATTGCTACCCTGGGGCTGAACGGGGACGGCATTGGTCTGAATTACCATTTCGGGCTCTTCCGCCAGTGCTTTAAGGACTTAAAGCAGGAGGAACAGCCCGATCCGTGGATCACGGATCGCTCCTGGCTGAAGGAGACGGGGGTGTCCTACCAGGTGTCTTTTAAGAATTTTACTCTTCAGTCGGTAATGTACGATATCCAGGTGACAGGGTATGGAAACCGCACCAACAAGCTGCACCTGTTTGACGTTAAGACTGTGGATGAATCCCTGGTCAAAGACGGGATTCATTTCGACAAAACGGATATCCCAAAGAATCTGACGCTGTTTTTGTACCCGGACGACAGCGACCGGGCAGGACAGATTCTGAGAATTTATCAGCAGTATTTTATGGTCAGCAACGGAGCAAGGCTGATCCTGGATGAGGCCCTGGCCAAGGGTTCGACTCTGTACGACCTGCCGGAATACGCGGTGATCCAGATCAATGATACCCATCCGACCATGGTCATTCCGGAGCTGATCCGGCTTCTGACCCAGGAGCACGGGATGGATATGGACGATGCCATCGATGTGGTCAGCCGCACCTGCGCCTACACAAACCACACGATTCTGGCTGAGGCGCTGGAGAAATGGCCTGTGGATTATCTGAAGGAGGCAGTGCCTCAGCTGATCCCCATTATCGAGGTGCTGGACGACAAGGTAAGGCGGAAATTTGACGATGAGGGAGTGGCCATCATAGACAGGGATGACCGGGTTCATATGGCGCACATCGACATCCATTACGGATTCAGCATCAACGGCGTGGCTGCCCTCCACACGGAGATTCTCAAGGAGACAGAGCTGAACCGTTTTTACCGGCTGTACCCGGAAAAATTCAACAACAAGACCAACGGGATCACCTTCCGCAGATGGCTTCTGCACTGCAACCCGGAGCTGACAGAATTTATCACATCCCTCATAGGGGAGGGCTATAAGAAAGATGCCGGCGAGCTGGAAAGATTAGGCCAACCAGAATTTCTGGAAGATCCGGCTGTGCTGAAGCGCCTTCTGGAGATCAAAGATGCAAACAAGAGGGAGCTGGCAGCCTACCTGAAGGAGGAGAAAGGACTTTCTGTCAATCCGGAGTCTATTTTTGACATCCAGATCAAGCGTCTCCACGAGTATAAGAGGCAGCAGATGAATCTTCTGTACCTGATCCGCAAGTATCTGGAGATCAAGGCCGGGAAAAAGCCGCAGACGCCTATTACAGCTATCTTTGGCGCCAAGGCGGCGCCTGCCTACACCATAGCAAAAGACATTATCCATGGGATTCTGTGCCTGGCGGAGATTATTAAAAACGATCCAGAGGTAAGGCCGTATCTCAATATTGTAATGGCTGAAAACTATAATGTCAGCCTGGCAGAAAAGCTGATTCCCGCCTGCGATATTTCCCAGCAGATTTCCCTGGCATCCAAGGAGGCCAGCGGCACGGGAAATATGAAATTCATGCTCAATGGAGCTGTGACACTGGGTACTGAGGACGGGGCGAATGTTGAGATCCACCAGTTGGTGGGAGATGAGAACATCTACATTTTCGGAGATTCCAGCGAGACGGTCATTAGGCGCTACCAGGACGGCACTTACAGGTCGGCCGAGTATTACGAAAAGGATCCGGCGTTGAGGGAGGCTGTGGATTTTCTGGTGGGAGACGCTATGATGGCAGTGGGTTCCAGAGAAAATCTGGAGCGGCTTTACCATGAGCTGTTAAATAAAGACTGGTTTATGACCTTCCCTGATTTTGATGAGTACTGTAAGGCCAGAGAGAGGGCGTACAAGGACTATGAAAAACAGGAAGAGTGGGCCAAGAAGATGCTGGTCAATATCAGCAAAGCCGGCTATTTTTCCTCAGACCGCACCATCAGAGAGTACAACCGCGATATCTGGAAGCTGGAGGAGCAATAAGCTGAGATTCAGAATCTCCTTGTTTTTCTCACAGAGCTGTATATAATAATGGTGAGGCATTCCGGTGCCTCTGTGCTTTGAGAGAAAGGAGAGAGTGACTAATGTTCCTGTTTCATAAAGAACCGAAAAACCTGGCGGAAGGCGTTTGCCGGGCCAAGGAGACAGAAGGCGCCGTCCTGCTGGATGTCCGTACCCCAGAGGAATACAGAGGCGGCCATCTGCCAGACAGCGTAAATCTGCCACTGGATGAATTGGATAAGATTTCCTACGGGAAGGAGACGCCGCTGTTTGTCTACTGTAGGAGCGGAGCCCGCAGTGGCCGCGCCGTAGAAGCGTTAAAAAAGAGAGGCTATGAGAAAGCTGTCAATATCGGCGGGGTTCTTGGCTACGATGGACCTCTGGAGCGTTCATAGGGAGGTACGGCAATGGTAAAGACGAATGTGATGCGCCTGCTGGACAAAGCAGGAATTCCTTATGAGGCCAGAGAGTACCAGGTGGATGAGAATGATTTGTCTGGAAGCCACGCGGCGGATATGATGGGGGCAGACCATGACAGTGTCTATAAAACGCTGGTTCTGAAAGGAGAAAAGACCGGATTTCTGGTCTGCTGTATCCCGGTAGACGAGGAGCTGGACTTAAAAAAGGTGGCAAAAGCTGCAAAGGATAAAAAGGTGGAAATGATTCCCATGAAGGATCTGCTGCCGCTGACAGGCTACATTCGGGGCGGTTGTTCGCCTGTGGGGATGAAAAAGAAATTCCCCACTTATATTGAAGAGATGGCTCAGCTTTGTGAACAGGTTGCAGTCAGTGCCGGCCAGAGAGGGATTCAGATTATACTGAAACCGGAAGATTTGTGCAGATATGTGGAGGGGACATTTGCCTCGCTGGTTTGAAAAAAGTTGACATAAACTATCGACGGCGGAATTCGACAGAAGTTGTGCCATGGGAAAATTAACAAAAATGTAACATTTTTGTAAAAATAGTAGAGACATATAGCATAAAAAATAGAATATTTTTTGAGTAAAAATGCGCTATCTGTACAAAAAAGCAGGTAGCGCATTTTTTCGCCCTTGGAGAATGTTACAAAAATGTTCTTCCTGCATTGACATTTGCACATCGGTTCCCATATAATGTGCCATACCACCCCTGAAATCGAACTAAAAGTGGGGGCTGTGCCCAATAAATGCCCCTAAAATGTCGCAGTTTGTCGATAAAGAAGATTAGAAAAAAGATTGACTGCAGACGAAAAATGTATCAGTTCAGCCGTGCTGAACGTTACAGAAAAATAACAGGAAAGAGGAGAGTATCGATGTTTCCATTCTATTCTTTTCTTCAGACAGTGATGCAGGTGCTCCGTGGTCTGGTGATGCCGGTAGTAAAAGTGACGAAACAGATGTATCGTTCTACTACCGTTATAACGGCGGGATGCACGGTGGTAGCAGTAGTCGTTTTTACTGCCAGTGGATTTGGAGCGGGAGGAAAAAGCGCTCTGACTGCATTTGCGGAAGGAAGGTTTGAAGAAAGCGAAGAAGCGCTGGAAGAACCGGAAGCTGAAGGACTGGATTTGATTACAGAAGCAAAAATACAAGCCGAACTTACTTCGTTAAGACAGGAGAGCCGACTAGTAGGAGAACGGCTGGTTGAAAATACTGTCAGACAGCAGAAAGCATCAGAGGAAGCGAAAGCAGAGCTTAAGGCAAAAAAGCAGAAAATACAGGAAGAAAAAGAGGCCGAAGCGCGAGCCAGGGCAGAAGAGGAGGCTAGGAAAAAGGCGGAGGAAGAGAGACGAGCCGCTTTACGGATTCCTTACACACCTCAGGATTACCAGGTGATGTTAAAAATTGTCCAGGCTGAAGCGGGGATCTGCGATGAAAAGGGAAAGATTCTGGTAGCAAATGTCATTATGAACCGGGTGAGGGATGACGAATTCCCGGACAGCATTACGGAAGTTGTATACCAGAAGAACCAGTTTTCACCGGTACTGGACGGTTCTATAGACCGGGTGCAGGTAACGGACACGACGGTAGAATGTGTGAACCGTGCGCTTTCCGGGGAGGATTATTCCCAGGGCGCCCTGTATTTTATGAACCGTGGACGGTCGGAGTCTGGGGCCATCAGCTTCTTTGACGGAAAACTGACGTACCTCTTTTCCCACGACGGGCATGAATTTTTTAAATAGTATAAAATAACAGCAATTGTCAGAATAGGGATTGAGTTTTCCCGCCCTTTGGGTGTATACTACTATCAGATTAGTGATTACATAGCAAAGGAGAATGAAATATGATTTTTGATGAAAAGAAAAATTTGGGATTTTATGCAAAGCTGGGAATTGGCGACAGATACCAGAAGGCAGTAGACTTCCTGCTGAACACGGATCTGGCAGCTCTGGAACCGGGCAAGTATGAGATCGACGGGAAAGATGTGTACGCCAATGTAATGGAATACACCACCATCCCGTGGGAAGAAGCCAAATTTGAGGCGCATGAGCACTATACGGACATACAGTACGTTATTAAGGGAAGCGAGGTTATGACCTATGCCCCTGTAGCTGAAATGACGGTAAAGACGCCTTACAATCCGGATAAAGATGTGGTGATCTTTGATAACTCCAACCCGGGCATCCAGATGCCGGCTAAGGACGACCAGTATCTGATCTTCTTCCCCTGGGACGCCCACAAGCCGAAGGCTGCCAATGGAGAGCCGGCACCTATCAAAAAAGTTGTCGTAAAAATTAAAGAAGATTAATGGCTTCTGAAAGTACCTGCTCTTTTTCATAGAAGGGCAGGTCTTTTTTTGACAGAGATGTGCACCAGGAGGGCCAGGAAACTGTGGAAGCGCCGGGGCCGAGGCAGCCATACTGGGCGAAGAGGACAGTTTTTTGGGCCTCGATTTTGCCCCAGTCGTCCCAGCCTGAGGGATGGATGTGCCTGTCAATCCAGCAGGAGATGAGGACAGTTTTTGCATAGTTTCTCCAGGGGCGTCCCAGATAGACCGGGCCGTCAGGATTGCTGTCAGGCAGAGATGAGACGCCGGCTGCAGGCAGCCAGGAAGCGGTGAAGCGGCAGTCCCGGCATACATAGCCGTAAGGCCGTCCCTGGGGGGTAGACGGGGCAAAGACAAAGCCGGGCTCGTTGGAGCAGAAGGTGCACCCTTCAAAGTAGGCGGCGGCGCCGCCGAAAATAAAATCAACTCCTCCCTCTATATAACAGTTCTCATAATAGTGGGTTCCATTGATGCGGGGAGCTGCCTGCTTGGGGCCGATAAATCCGTCCGGTTCGATTTCTTTTGGCGGGAGAGGGGCGGTGAATAAAGTGTCCTGGTGGCCAAGAAAACGGCAGCCTTTTCCGTGAAAGCCATTGCCGTCCACATACAGGGCAATAGCCTGGCCAGCAGCCTCACCAGGCCCTGCTGTGTTTTCTACGGTAAGGTTTTTCAGAGTGACATAAGGGGCATCAACCATCAAGGTATAGGTGCGGAAGGTTCCGCGCTTTTTTTGGTCAGGCATGATCTCTCTGGAGGAAAGATTTCCCTTGATGACTGTATCGGCCGGCGATGATCCCATGCCGGTCACTGTGATGCCGGGAACGGAGATTGTGATCTGCCCCCAGTAGGTTCCGGGGGAAAGTCGGATTTCTGCCTGGTCGTCTGTCTGGGCCGCCGCTTCCAGAGCACCGGTAAAGGTGAAAAATGAATCGGATCCTGTGGGATTTACATTAAAAATGGTCATAGTGATAACCTTTCTTTATAGAATTTCTTTATCCGAAGCGCCCCCAATACCCCCCCCGGCACCATTTGGGAAAAATAAATCACTTCGCTTCTCTTTAATCAGCCAAATGCCTAATAAGATGATTCCAACGGCCACCAGCATCTGGGGAAGCCGACGGTTAAACCAGAACAGCATTTCCTGAAGCGGTTCCGGAATCGACAGCAGACCGGAGAAAAATACCCGGATAAATTCACTGGCATTCTGCCAGAGAACAGCGGCTCCTAAAAAGATCAGACAAAAGGAGAATGGCTTGCGGTATCGGGTCAACAGCAGGTCTTTGGTCTGGGCAAGGTTATGAATATGGAAAAGATAGTCGTCTTCCAGCATGTAAAATTCATCGTCGGCAAGGGAAGCCAGATGGTTGGAGTGGAAAAAGCTGTAGAACCAGACCACTGGAGCCATATAAATCAGTGGCGGAAACAGAGAACTGCTGAGAGTCAGCAGGAGGAAGAACAGGGCCATAGTGCTGACGCCGTGCTTAAAAAACCCCAGATACATTTCTCCGGCTCCCGGCAGGAGTGAGCAGCAGAATGTGAACAGCCGATTTTTTTTCTTTGTCATAAGATTACCTCCAATCAAAAATTTCATAAGAAAATTCCGACAAAGAGTCAGAAAGGGAACGGGTATTAAGGGAATCCTGCAGCTCAAAGCGGTGCTCCGGCTCCCGTAGCCCTGGTCTGTCTAGAGAAGGAAGGGCAAACAGGAGCAGCAGGGCGCCGGCCACCGCCGTGCCGACCCGCAGACTATAGATAAAAAGCTGCAGTTTTCGGGAGGCCTGATGGGTCTTGGCGACGGCCTGGATATCCAGAGCCTGACTCCTCTTCTTCAGCGATGAGGCAAAGTCCCGCGGGGCCGGTACGTAATAGTACCGTTCCGTCTCATCGGCAAAAGCGTTCATCAGATCATCTGATCCTGCAATTTCCTCCAGGGTTTCTATATAGATACGGGTGTTGGGCTGTTTCATCCTTTCAGGTCCTCCTTTCGATATAGTTTTCGAAGCATCCCTTTGGCCCGGTAGATCTGGGTTTGAAGGGTCTTAATATTTTTTCCAGTTTTGGCGACAATCTCACCGATCTCCATCTCGTGATAATAGTAGTCCAAAGCCACCTCCCGGTAGGGTGGGGAGAGCTGGCAGCAGCAGTCGTAGAGACGTCTCTTTACGTCGGCCTCCAGGCAGGTCTGTTCCGGAGAGGAGCCGCTGTCAGGGATGGAAGAAAAGTATTCATCCTCTGTGGGGACGCTGCGCCTTCCGGCCCGCTTCAGATAATCGATACATTTGTTCGTGGCGATCCGGCACAGCCAGGCCCGCTCATTGTTCCCATCAAACCGGGATAGATTTTTATAAGCAGAGAGAAAGGTATCTTGGGCAAGATCTTCGGCGTCGAAATAGTCGCCGGTCAGACGGTAACAGATCGAGTAGATCAGATTCTGATACTGGTGGATCAGACGTTCCAGGATTTCTTCATCGGTCAAGCAGCTTCCCCCCTTTCTCACTTATTATAACGGGGCCTGCCAGGAAATGTCTTCACTAATTTTGGGAAATATGGTAAAATGAGCCTTGCAGAGCTCCGTGCTTGCACAGGGAGCTCTATAAGGCGAATGCCTCATCGAGCCGATAGGCGAGATGGTAAACGAAAGTTACATTTGCTGCAGGGAGGTGCTTTATGGAAAATCTGGTTCGCTACCGCGTCCGGGCCACAGGCCGTGTCCAGGGCGTAGGTTTTCGCTATTTTGCTTATATGGAGGCAACTCATTTGGGGGTGACCGGGTACGCCTACAATCAGTACGATGGCTCTGTAGAACTTGAGCTTCAGGGCAGAACTTCCACAGTGGCAGCCCTTCTGATGAAGATCAGAAAAGGAAATGGATTTATGCGGGTGGACGACCTGGAGATTCAGGAAATCCCGGTAGAACCAGAAGAGAAGGGCTTTAAGATGAATTGAGTCTGAAACATATAAAATGACAGAAAGGAGCGGCTGCAGAGTGAAAAGAGTATTTCTGATTGTTCTGGACAGCGTAGGGATCGGCGAGATGCCGGATGCGGCGGATTTTGGAGATGAGGGGAGCGATACCCTGGCGGCAGCGGCGGCCAGCCCGTATTTTTCCATGCCGAATATGAAAAAATTGGGACTTTTTAATATTGACGGAGTGTCCTGCAGGCCGGAGGAGGAAGCTCCTGCCGGGGCAGTGGGCAGGATGACGGAGGTATCAAAAGGAAAGGATACCACCATTGGCCACTGGGAGATTGCCGGAGTCATATCTCCGGAGCCACTCCCTACATTTCCGGAGGGATTTCCCAGGGAGCTTCTGGACGCCTTTGAGAGAGAGACTGGGAGAGGGGTTCTCTGCAACCTGCCTTACTCAGGGACAGAGGTGATCAAAGACTACGGCAGGGAGCACGTGGAGACCGGAAACCTGATTGTCTATACGTCTGCAGACAGCGTGTTCCAGATTGCAGCCCATGAATCTGTGGTCCCCATTGACGAGCTGTACCGCTATTGCGAGATTGCAAGGCGTCTGTGCACGGGAAAATACGGTGTCGGCCGGGTTATTGCCAGGCCCTTTGAGGGGGAGTGGCCCTATCAGAGGACTTCCCGCCGACACGATTACTCTCTGAAGCCGCCGAAAGCTACCATGCTGGATGTGATAAAAGAGGCTGGCATGGAAGTGCTGGCTGTGGGAAAGATCAATGATATTTTTGCCGGCCAGGGGATCACAGACATGGTAAGAACCTCCGGAAACGCGGAGGGGATTGACCGAACCCTGGAGTACATGGCCAGGGATTTTGAGGGGCTCTGTTTCACCAATCTGGTGGATTACGACATGCTCTACGGCCACCGCAACGATGTGGACGGATATGCAAAGGCTCTGACCTACTTTGATGAGAGGCTTCCGGAGCTGCTGGCAGCCCTGAGAGATGAGGACATTTTGATGATCACGGCCGATCATGGCTGCGATCCCAGCACGCCGTCCACGGACCATTCCAGAGAGTACACCCCCCTGGTGATTGCAGGGCCGGGGATCAGGCCAGGCGTCAACCTGGGTACACGGTCCTCCTTTGCCGATACCGCGGCCACGATTCTGGACTATCTGGGGGCGAAGGGAGACATCGCGGGCACCAGCTTTCTGGGCCAGATCCTTGGGCAGTGCTGAGGCGCAGGGGCAAATAACATTTGATCAGGAGAGAAAAGGAGAGAGAGCAGATATATGGAAAAGAAAGAGATTTTTAAAGCAGTTGACCACACCCTTCTCACCCAGGGGGCTACCTGGGAGGAGATCAAAGAGATTTGCGATGACGCTGTGGCTTACGGGACTGCGTCTGTGTGTATTCCCCCTTCTTATGTGGAGAGGGCCAGCAAGTATCTGGCAGGAAAGATGCCGGTGTGTACGGTGATCGGCTTCCCCAACGGATACCAGACCACAAAAGTAAAAGTGTTTGAGACAAAAGACGCCATTGAAAACGGCGCCGATGAGATCGATATGGTGATCAATATCGGCGATCTGAAGGATCAGAATTATGACAAGATAAAAGAAGAAATCCAGGAGATCAAAGCAGCCTGCGGCGACAGGATCTTAAAGGTAATTATTGAGACCTGCCTGTTGACAGAGGAAGAGAAGATTAAGATGTGCCAGATCGTCACCGAGGCTGGGGCGGATTTTATTAAGACTTCCACCGGTTTCTCCACAGGCGGAGCCACTTTTGCGGATATCGCCCTGTTTGCAGAGCATGTGGGACCTGGCATAAAGATGAAAGCCGCAGGGGGCATCAAGTCCTTTGAAGATGCGGAGGAGTTCTTGCGCCTGGGGGCGTCCAGACTTGGAACCAGCCGTATCGTGAAGCTGGCGAAGGCAGAAAAAATCGAAGAGGGCAGCTACTAAGCCGCTGGTCCATGCCGGGACGAGAAGGGAGACAGGCCTATGAGGATGTACGATCTGATTGAAAAGAAGAAACACGGGCAGGAACTTTCAAGGGAAGAGATTGCCTATATGATTCGGGGATTTGTGGACGGCCAGGTTCCGGACTACCAGATGGCGGCCATGCTGATGGCGATTTACTTTCGAGGGATGACGGACAGGGAGACGGCGGAGCTGACCATGGAGATGGCAGGATCCGGGGACATGGTGGACCTGTCGCCGATCCAGGGGGTTAAGGCTGATAAGCACAGTACCGGGGGCGTGGGAGATAAGACGACTCTGGTGATTGTCCCCATTGTCGCAGCCAACGGTGTGAAGGTGGCAAAAATGTCCGGCCGCGGGCTGGGACATACGGGAGGGACTATCGACAAGCTGGAGAGCATTCCGGGCTTTCAGACGGCGATTCCCAGGGAAGAATTTTTCCGCATCGTCAACCAGACGGGAGCCGCTGTCATCGGCCAGTCCGGCAATCTGGTTCCGGCGGATAAAAAGCTGTATGCCTTGCGGGATGTCACGGCCACAGTGGACAGCATTCCTCTTATCGCCTCCTCGATTATGAGCAAAAAGATCGCTGCCGGGAGCAACGCTATCGTGCTGGACGTCAAGACCGGAAGCGGGGCATTTATGAAGACTCTTGAGGATTCCATCCGGCTGGCAGAGAAGATGGTGGCCATCGGAACCCATGCGGGCCGTGACTGCTGTGCCCTGATCACAGATATGGATGTTCCTCTGGGACATGCGGTGGGAAATTCTCTGGAGATGCAGGAGTCTATTGAGGTGCTGCAAGGCCGGGGGCCTGCTGACCTGACAGAGGTGTGCGTCGATCTTGCCGCAAATATGCTGTACATGGCCAAGGCGGGAACCATCGAAGAGTGCAGGAAACTGGCTGAGGATTCCATCGCTGACGGCCGGGGGCTGCAAGCCCTGAAGGCCATGGTGGAGAGCCAGGGCGGGGACGGCAGCTATATTGATCATCCGGAAAAATTTTCTCAGGCGCCCTATTCTATGGAAGTTAAGGCGGATAAGGAAGGCTACGTCTCCCATATGGACACGGAAGCTGTCGGGATCGCGTCGGTGATGCTGGGGGCGGGGCGCAGCAGGAAGGAAGACCCTATCGATCACAGCGCCGGTCTGATCCTCAGAAAAAAGTATGGAGATCCGGTACAGCCTGGAGATGTGCTGGCTGTCCTCAGGACCTCGGATCAGAAATTGTTGTCCGGAGCTGCAGAGAAGCTGAGGGCGGCATACCAGATCGGAGGGGAAAAGGGTCCGGAAAAGAAGCTGGTCTATGCCCGTGTGACCAGAGATGGGATAGAGCGATTTTAATATGGATACAGGGCCGGTCTGCAGGAAAGACAACATGTCTGCGGCCGGCGGAGGAAGGTGCAGGGAAGAATCTCTGCACCTTTTTCTTAAGAAATCTGTAAAAGAAAAGTAAGAGGGAGTTAAGGGCCGTGTGGTAAGATTAGCTCACAGATTTTAATCGATCCTGGGGCTGCGGTACGGTTGCGGCCGCGGCCGGAGAGAAGGAGGATGGGACAGAGATGAAAAGAAGGAAACTATCTTGCGTATGGCTGGCAGCCGCCGTACTGTTTCTGGCGGGCTGTTCCTCTCAGGAGGAGAAAGGGATGGCACAGGTGAGTGTCATCACCAGTGCGTCGGAGGAGAGTACCAGTGAGACGGAGACAGAGAACTGCGAAGAGACTTCTCAGGCAGAGGTGACTGCAGAGACAGAAACTTCGGAGGTGTCTGCTGCCTTGACGGGGCCTCCAGCCATCGTTTTGACAGATCCGCTCTCCAGCGCGATGAGTTCTTTTGAGGTCTCTTCGGGAAATTATTCCTGGACGATGTGGAATGATTCTGAGGCGGGGGTGGACAGTACCGTCCTGGCCTGCGGGAGCCATCCGCTGGATGGCGCAATGGAAAAGGCAGAGATGTTGGATGTACCGTCCTATCAGAAAATGGAGAAGACACTGTACTGGATATCCTGCCCGGTTCTTCCGGACCGGTATACTTTGACAGAATGGGATCGGGACCAGATAGGAAATCCGGAGGCAGAGCCCGTGTCCGAGAGCGAATATGAGACTGGGGAGATGTGGGAGGCCGAGATGGAGCCGGATAAGGTCTACCGGATTTCGGCAGTCTGGGAGGAAAGCAAGGCCCAGGAGAGAGGCTTCTCCGGGGAAGCCGAGTACGCAGTTCTGACGGAATAGTCTTTTACTTTAAGCCCAGAATGTGGTACACTGGGATCATCGTTAAGGATAGCGTCAGTGTACAAGGGACAAATTAGCCCTTCATCGACCGTATTGTCCCCTTGTACACTGACGCTAAAGAGAGGAGAAGACTATGGATCTGCTAATTGTCATGATCATTCTGCTGGCGTTTCTTTTGCAGAATGACAGCCTGGATCTGAAAGGCCGCATCAGAGAATTTTTCCAGCCAAAAGAAACAGGAGGTATGCGCCCGGACGCAGATTACGGAAACATTCATCCCGAGGGAACGGCAGAGGAGAAAAAAGAAAGCACTCCGGAATCAGAGGCCTTCCAGGGAGGAGAGCAGTTTGAACATCAGACGGAGAAAAAGTCAAAAAGGAGAAAGAACGTGGACAGAGGGGACAGAAATCTGAAAAAATCGGCGGTAAAAATCGGCAAGATTGTGGGAGTTGTTCTGGCTCTGGCAGTGATCGCAGTCTGTGCACTGGACTCATTTTATATGCTGAATGAGAATACTTACGCAGTTGTAACGACTTTTGGAAGCCCTTCTGTGGAAAAATCGGCAGGTTTGCATTTTAAGCTGCCATTTATCCAGAGGGTTCACAAGATTACGAAAAACATTATGGGAATGCCGATTGGCTATACGGTGTCGGACGAATCCAACCCGGAGGTTGATGAGAATAATCCCCAGAGTGTGACCAGCGAGTCTGAGATGATCACCAAGGATTTCAATTTTGTTAATGTGGATTTTTATATTGAATACCAGGTGACGGATCCGATACAGGCATTTACCCACGCTGATACGTACCAGGAGATTATTAAGAACCTGGCTCAGTCCTATATCCGGGACACAGTAGGCACTTACAATGTGGACGATGTAATCACGACCGGAAAAAGTGAGATACAGGCCCAGGTAAAGGAAAAACTGTCCAACCGCCTGGAAGCGGAGAATATCGGCTACGGTATTTACAATGTGACCATCCAGGATGCACAGCCCCCCACGGCTGAAGTCACAGATGCCTTTAAGGCGGTGGAGGATGCCAAGCAGGGTATGGACACGGCCATCAATGAGGCGAAAAAATATCAGTCTGAGCAGATTCCGACGGCAAACGCCAAAGCCGACCAGCTAATTCAGGACGCAGAGGCGTATAAACAGGAAAAGATCAGCGAGGCCACCGGCCAGGCGGCCAGATTTAACGATCTGTATGAAGAGTACAGCAAATATCCGTTGATTACGAAAAAGAGGATGTTCTATGAAGCTATGGAGGAAGTTCTTCCGGATCTGAAAGTGATCATTAATTCTTCCGACGGGACTCAGACCGTACTGCCCTTGGAACCCTTTGTGGGGACGTCGGCGGCTACAGCCTCATCGGGAACGGCTGATTCTTCCGGCACATCGGGAGCTGCCCAGGAAGGCCAGTCCCAGACACAGAATACCGACAGCCAGAATGGAGGGAACGGACAATGAAAAAGACAATCAAATGGACATTGATCCCGCTGGTACTGATTGCGGCGGTGGTGGTGCTGGCCTCCAGTATCGTGACGACCACTGTAAAAGAGTATAATCTGGTCACCCAGTTCGGAAGGGTCGTAAAAGTCGTTTCCCAGCCCGGACTCAGCTTTAAGATTCCCTTTATTCAGGAAGTGCAGAGCGTTCCGAAGTATAAAATGATTTCGGATCTGGTGCCCAGCGACGTGACCACTAAGGACAAAAAGGTTATGACAGTGGACAGTTTTGTTCTGTGGGATATCCAGGATCCGCTGAAATACCTGACCACGTTAAATGCAAATAGGGAAAATGCAGAGATCCGCATCGGAAATGTGGTGTATAATTCTATCAAAAACGTCTTAGCATCCACGGACCAGGAGGACATCATTACCGGCCGGGACGGAGAACTGTCCCAGAATATTACGGAGAATATCGGTTCAGCTCTGGACAGTTACGGCATCCGCATCTACGCTGTGGAGACGAAAAAACTGGATCTGCCGGATTCCAACAAAGAGAGCGTTTATACCCGGATGATTTCAGAGCGGAACAACATTGCGGCAGGATATCAGGCAGACGGAGAGTACGAGTCTCAGTTGATCAAAAACGAGACAGACCGCACCGTCCGGGAGACGATCGCAAAGGCAAATGCCGACGCCGAAAAGATCAAGGCTGAAGGGGAAGCAGAGTATATGAGGATCCTGTCAGAAGCTTACAACGATGAGCAGAAGGCAGATTTCTACAACTATGTCCGTTCTCTGGACGCACTGAAGGCTTCTATGACCGGCAGCAACAAGACGGTAGTGCTGGATTCCGACAGCGAGCTGGCGAGGATTCTCAGCGGAAATATTCAGTAAAATACTTTAGCATGAAAAGAAAGAGAACGTTTCTGCAGGACAGAGGGTTCTCTTTTTTCAATCATATTAATAGAGTTTTTTGGTAGCATTTAGCGCGTTGATGTGATATACTAAAAAAATAGCGTCAGATAAAAAGGAGAAAAACTGCGATGATATGGGCAAAGGAGGAGACCTGGACCAGGGGAGAGATTGAGGCGCTTCAGACAGAGAGGCTGAAAGAAGTGGTAGCCAGGGTCTATGAAAAAGTTCCAGCTTATCGGGCAAAAATGGAAGAGGCCCATGTAAAGCCTGGGGACATCCGGACGTTGAAGGATGTAGAGAAGCTGCCATTTACGACGAAGCAGGATATGAGAGACAATTATCCATTCGGTCTGTTCGCGGTGCCGAAGAAAGAGCTGATCCGTATCCATGCGTCCAGCGGAACCACAGGGAAACCTACTGTTGTGGGTTATACAAGGAACGATTTGGATACGTGGTCAGAATGCGTGGCAAGGATTGCCTGCCAGGGCGGGGCAACGGAGGACGATGTGGCCCAGATCTGCTTCGGCTATGGCATGTTTACCGGAGCGCTGGGGCTTCACAAGGGTCTGGAGAAAGTCGGTGCGGCTATCATTCCGTCTTCGTCGGGAAACACACAGAAACAGATTCTTTATATGAAGGACTTCGGCAGTACCCTGCTGGTGGCCACACCGTCCTACGCTTTGAGGATCGCGGAGGTAGCTCTGGAGATGGGCATTGACCCGAAGAAGGATCTGACGATCCGGACCGCCCTTGTAGGGAGCGAACTGATGACGGAAGCCATGCGCCAGGAGATGTACAAGGTCTGGGGAAGAGGAATCAATCTGACCCAGAATTACGGTATGAGTGAGCTGATCGGCCCTGGCGTCTCCGGGGAATGTCTGGAGCTGAATGGCATGCATATCAATGAGGACCACTTCCTGGCAGAAGTCATTGATCCGGATACAGGGGAAGTTCTCCCGCCAGGAGAGAGGGGAGAGCTGGTAGTGACCTGCCTGACCAAGGAGGCGCTGCCGCTGATAAGGTACCGTACCAGAGACCTGACCAGACTGATGTATGAACCCTGCCCCTGCGGAAGGACGACGGCCAGAATGGAAAATCTGACCGGGCGCAGCGATGATATGCTGAAAATTCGAGGTGTAAATGTCTTCCCCAGCCAGATCGAAGAGGTGCTTTTAAACATCAGCGCCTGTGGGCCTCACTATGAGATTGTGGTGGGAAGAAAAGGTCACAGCGATACCCTTGAGGTCAGAGTGGAAGTGGCTGCAGATATGCTGATGGACTCATACCGGGCATTGGAAAATCTGGAAAAAGAGATCCGTTCTAAACTCCACACGGTGCTGGGACTGGACGCTGATGTAAAGCTTGTGTCCCCCAATACCCTGCAGCGTTTTGAGGGAAAGGCGAAACGGGTTATTGATATGAGAAAAGAACATAATTCCGGCGGCAGCGGTGGAAGCCGGCCGTGTTAGCAAAGGAGGAAATACAAGGTGAGTGAAAAAAAGATCATGTTAGGGAATGAAGCCTTCGCAAGAGGCGCCTGGGAAGCGGGAGTAAAGGTATCCGCAGCTTATCCGGGAACACCCAGCACAGAAATAAGCGAGAATCTGGCAAAATATGACGAAGTTTACGCAGAGTGGTCTCCCAATGAGAAGGTGGCAACTGAGGTGGCTGCAGGGGCTTCCATCAGCGGAGTCCGTTCTCTGGCCTGTATGAAGCACGTTGGGCTGAATGTGGCGGCTGACCCGCTGTACACAGCGGCTTACACCGGCGTAGGCGGCGGTATGGTTCTGATTGTGGCCGACGATCCCGGCATGTACAGCTCCCAGAACGAGCAGGATACCAGGATGATTGCCAGAGCAGCCAATGTCCCCGTGCTGGAGCCGTCGGACAGCCAGGAGGCAAAGGATTTTGTAAAGCTGGCCTATGAGATCAGCGAGAAGTATGATACCCCGGTTATCGTAAGGAGTACCACCAGACTGTCCCATTCTCAGGGAATCGTGGAGCTGGAGGACCGGGTCGTGCCGGAAGATAAGGAGTACAAAAGAGATCCCGCCAAGTACGTAATGATGCCGGGCAATGCCAAGGGCCGCCACGTTGTGGTGGAGGCGAGGATGAAGCGGCTGGCGGAGGACGCCTCCGGCCTGGAGATCAACCGGGCGGAATACGGCGACCTGTCAGTGGGATTTATCACCAGCGGCATTCCATATCAGTATGTGAAAGAGGCGATGCCCCAGGCGTCAGTGCTGAAGCTGGGAATGGTCCATCCGCTGCCCAAAAAACTGATCGAAGAATTTGCATCCAAGGTAAAGAAATTATACGTATTTGAGGAACTGGAACCGGTGTTTGAGGAGCAGATCCGCTCCTGGGGAATTGAGGTCATCGGAAAAGAGCTTTTCACCCTTCAGGGAGAGTACAGCGCCAATATGATTCGCACCAGAGTCCTGGGAGAGACCATCGAGGCCGCAGCGCCCGCTCAGGTTCCGGCCAGACCGCCTATCCTGTGTCCGGGATGTCCCCACAGAAGCGTGTTCTCCGTTCTGAACCGGCTGAAGATCCACGGAGCCGGCGACATCGGCTGCTACACCCTGGGCGCGGTGGCTCCGCTGAATGTGATCGATACCACCATCTGTATGGGCGCAAGCATCTCCTCCCTCCATGGCATGGAGAAGGCAAAAGGGAAAGATTATATCAAAAACTGGGTGGCCGTCATCGGCGACTCTACTTTCTTACATACAGGCGTTAATTCCCTGATGAACATGGTTTACAACCAGTCGGCGGGAACCGTCATCATCCTGGACAATTCCACCACTGCTATGACCGGACACCAGGATCACGCCGCTACGGGAAAGACCCTGAAGGGGGAGACCGTCAGGGCGATCAGCATTTATAACCTGTGCAAGGCCATGGGGATCGAGCACGTATATGAAGTCAACGCCTTTGATATTGACGAGCTGGCAGAGGTGGTAAAGAGAGAGACCGCCAGAGATGAAGTATCTGTCATTATTACCAAATCCCCCTGCGTTCTCTTAAAGGGTGTGACCTTTAAGACGAAATGCCGGGAACTGAGCGATAAGTGCAAAAAGTGCGGGGCCTGCCTGAAACCGGGATGCCCGGCCCTTACCAGGAACGAGGACGGCACCGTCAAGATCAATGCGACCATGTGCAACGGCTGCGGCCTGTGCATGAAGCTGTGCAAGTTCGGTGCGATTGAGGAGGTAGAAGCGTAATGACGAAGAATATTATGATCGTAGGGGTAGGCGGCCAGGGAACTCTGCTTACCAGCCGCATCTTAGGCGGAATCGCCACAGCAGGCGGATATGACGTAAAACTTTCAGAGGTTCACGGAATGGCTCAGAGAGGAGGGAGCGTCGTCACCTTTGTCCGTTACGGCGACCAGGTGGCGGAGCCCATCGTTGAGGAAGGACAGGCGGATGTGCTGATTGCCTTTGAGCGCCTGGAGGCCCTGCGCTATATCCAGTTTTTAAAGCCGGACGGCGTCATCGTGGTCAATGATGAGCGGATCGATCCGATCACGGTTGTGACCGGAGCGGCAAAGTACCCGGAGGGGATTCTTGACACCCTGAGAGCCGGCCATACGGTATATTCCGTTGAGGCGGGGAAAAAGGCAGCGGAGCTGGGAAACAGCAGGACATTCAATGTGATTGTCCTGGGCGTGGCCGCAAAGCATATGGATTTTCCGAAAGAACTGTGGTTGGAAGTGATTGAAAAAACCGTTCCGCCCAAGACCGTGGAACTGAATAAAAAAGCGTTTTTACTGGGATATGAGCAGTAGGAGGAAACTCTATGTACATAAAGCAGTTGTCAATTTTTCTGGAGAACCGTCCGGGAAGAATGCTGGAGGTATCCAGGGCATTGTCGGAGGAGGGGATCAATATCCTCTCCCTCTGTGTGGCAGATACCAGTGATTACGGTCTGCTGAGGGCTGTGGTATCTAATCCGGAAAGGGCTCTTGAGATTCTGAAGGGGAAGGGATTTTCCGCCCTTATGACAGAGGTGCTGGCTGTCAAGCTGGAAAGAAAAGTTGGAGAGCTGGAGCGCCTTTTGGAGATTCTGAATACAGGCGCCGTCAATGTGGAATACCTTTATATTGTCAACACTCCGGCGGCGTCTCTTGTGCTGAAAGTATCGGAACCGGAAAGGGCGGCTGCGGCTATGAAGGCTGCAGGAGTCGAACTTGCCGGGGAAGAGATTTACAGGCTGGACAGCGTTGGCTGATCCGGAATGCGAGGGGGTTCCGCCTATTTCCGATATCCGGTGGCATTGACAATAGCCACTTTGGTACCCAGCTCATCTGTGATAATGGTTTCGTAAAAGCAGGCGTGGCGCCCTTCTTTGACAGGGCGGGTGATGGCCGTAAGAAATGTGCCTTTGGCGGCAGACAGATACTGAATCTGGCTGGACAGGGTCACAGTTCCCGGATGGCAGAAATTAGAAGCGGCTGCAAAGCCGAAATCTGCAAGAGTAAACAGCGCTCCTCCCATGACAGAGCCGACGGCGTTGAGATGATCCGGCGTGATCTTCATGGTGCAGAGACAATGGCTTTCGTCCAGCTCTTCCAACACAATGCCTGCCGCTTTGGTGGCAAACCGGTCTTTTTCAAAAAAAACCTTTGCTTCTTCAAATGTCATAATAAGACCTCCTGGGATAAAAATTCTCTTACGGTTAGTATATCATAAAAAATTCAGCTTGTCTGGCAAAAAAAGTCTCTTGAAATTAGAGTGCTTTTATTGTATACTTACATATGTAAAAATTATGTGAACCTGTGACACCTGGAATGTTCGACACTCTTACTTTATTTGAACCTACACTATGACATCGGGATTCCAATATTTTCAGGCGGATGCCGGGCCTCCTTTGAGTGGATGGCAGAAACCTGAGTGAGGTTGCCCACCTAGCTTTGCTAGGGGTCAATTAGTAAGAAACGGCATTTTGGGGTTACAGAAGAGAAAAGCAGCGAGTAATCGCTGCTTTATCTACATACAGATGAATGCCGGAGCATAAATGACGGCATCTTAACTACAACTTCGGAGGGTTCATGAGAGGCGAGAAATTTAACCGTTTTATTTGCTGGGGGGTAACTGCATTTTTCGTTATTGCCGCCAGTATTGCTTTTGCGTATATTTTGCTGAAATTAAACACGATCAAAGAAGCTATTTCGCTGGTGCTGGAGATTATGGCTCCAGTGATCTACGGGGCGGTTATGGCATATTTGCTCACACCGATCTATAACAGGTGCGTGGCATGGATGGCCCCCAGATTTAGCGCCTGGATTAAGAATGAAAAGAAAGGTATGTCTCTGGCTAAGGCTTTGGCGACGGTTGTCAGCACAATCGTTCTGATTGTTATAGTGGCAGGCCTTTTTTCCATGCTGATACCAGAGCTCCTTGCAAGTGCTGAGAATGCCATCAATGCTCTGCCTCAGAACATCAGCAATTTTTCTATCTGGCTTACACAGGTACTCAGCGGAAACTCGGAAGCCAGCACAATTGCCATCGATGCGTTGAACCGGCTGTATGAGTGGGCCCAGGGAGTATTGGAGCTGAATATGGATAAAATTCTGACCTTTCTCGGCGGCCTGTCCAGCGGCGTTATCGGAGTGCTGGTCTGGATGAAGAATATTCTGATCGGCGTTATTGTAATGATCTACCTTCTGAATATCAAAGATCAATTCGTTTCCCTGGCAAAGAAGATTGTTTATGGGATTTTCTCTCTGAAGTGGGCGAACCGCATTGTGAAAGAAGCGCGGTATATCCACAAGGTTTTCGGGGGCTTTATCATTGGAAAGATTGTAGATTCCATTATTATCGGTATCCTTTGCTTTTTGGGATTGTCTGTTATGAATATGCCCTACACTCTTTTGGTCAGTGTGATTGTGGGTGTCACAAACGTTATTCCGTTTTTTGGCCCTTTTATTGGGGCAATTCCAAGTGCATTGCTTATTTTGCTGGTCAGCCCGATTCAATGTCTGTATTTCCTTATTTTTATTCTGGTGCTTCAGCAGTTCGACGGAAACATTCTGGGACCCAAAATACTGGGGGACACTACCGGTATTTCCAGCTTTTGGGTGCTTTTTTCCATCCTGCTTTTCGGCGGTCTTCTGGGGTTTGTCGGGATGATCGTGGGTGTTCCGATTTTTGCTGTATTCTATCGTCTGTTGGGTGATTTCATCAACGGCCTTTTGGAGAAAAAAGACCTTCCTGTTCAGACCAGCCAGTACGACAATCTGGAGACAGTGGAGGAGAAGGACAAAAGTTTTCGCAGACTAAAAAGTAAACAGACACAGTGAGGTTTTATGAGCAAGAAAGCATTCGTGATCAGGGTAGTCGGGATTCTTGCCCTTATCCTTATATTAATGGTGATTATTGTGGTGCTGGAGCCGGATCGGAACGCAGAGGGACTTACCAGAGCAAGGGCGGCGAAAGCAGTGGCCCTCCTTCTGGATTCCAGAGAGGCGATACAGGAATATGAGAATGAGGCGGGAACGTCGCATTTCTCACAGAAGGAACAGAATAACTGGTATGTTCCGTATATGGATTACCTTTATGACAAGGGAATTCTTTCGGAAGAACTCACTTCCCCTACGGCGAAGGCAGCCCAGCAGGAACTGACTTATGAAGAGGCGGATTACATAGCCGGAGCAATCTCAAAACGTCTGTCCTCTGCCGCAGGTATGGTGCAGAGAAACAGGAAGGATACTTATCCGCAGGACGATTGGTGGCTTCTCTACGACCAGATGGTGGAGGCAGTAGGAAATCCGGACGGAGTTCAGACGCTGAATGTGCTGCTGTACGGAACGCCGTCGAATATCCGCCCCTCTGAGAGCTGGACAGCGTACACCAGCGAAGGCGATTTTCGATTTGAGGGGCTGGCTCTGGATCAGTATATTGACTGCGAGATCGAGATCATGGTTCGTCAGGATGAGATTATTACGGTCCGGGAGCTTGTTTCTGAAAATGTAGTGTATGAGAATGTCTGGTTGGATGCCAGCGAGAATGGCGTCTTTGAAGTACATCTGGGCTCTGTCACCCGCACGTTCTCTTCTGATGGAGTGGAAGATGCCGATAGTTTTCAGAATCATCTGGTAGATCTCCAGGTTGATCAGGGAGAACTGGTAAAAATTTCGTTAAAGACCGATACGATTTCGGGCAAGGTGCTGGCAGTCAAAGAAGACGCCATTGAGATTGAGGGATACGGGGAAATTCCACTGGATAGGAATTTCCGTGTATATAAGGTTTACGGAGAATTTGAAGAACAGGATCTGTCGGACATTCTGGTCGGATATGATCTGCAGGAATTTGTGACAGCCGAGGGAAAACTGTGTGCGGCTCTTACCACCCGAGCTTTTGATGCCAAACGGATTCGGGTCCTGTTAATGACCACAGGATTTCAATCAGTTTTTCATTCTTCTGTGACCCTGACTGTCCAGGGGGACGCTGTGATTACTTACGGTGAAACCGGAGAAAAGCAGGACGAAATAAAAAGCGGGGAAAGTCTGACAATTGAGCCGGGAAACCGCTACCTGAAAGATGGGCGCATGTCGGTGACACCAAAAGACGAGAATGGGACGATTCTGCTTTCATCTGTTTCCCGCTCACAGGGGACGCCTTCTTATTCCGGCACCTTAGAAATCAAGGAGGAAGAAGGCGGGCTGACTATAGTAAACGACCTGTATCTGGAGGACTATCTGAAAAAGGTGGTTCCCAGCGAAATGCCGGGAAGTTATGAGCTGGAAGCGCTGAAAGCTCAGGCAGTCTGTGCCCGGACATATGCTTACCGGCAGATTTTAAGCAACAGCTACAGCCAATACGGTGCCCACGTAGACGACAGTACCAGCTTTCAGGTATATAACAATACGGAAGAATCTTCCCGGGCATCTGAGGCGGTAAATGCGACCTATGGTCAGATGATGTTTTACGATGGAAATGCAATCGAAGCATTTTATTTTTCCACTTCCTGCGGCCACACTACTGATGGAAGCGCCTGGGGAACCGATGGCTCCTCGACGCCCTACCTGAGAGCAACAGAACTGAGAGACCGGAAAGAGACACTGGATCTCTCCAGCAACGAGGCTTTTTCAGAATTTATCAAAAATAAAGATTACCCTGCCTATGACCAAAGCTATCCCATGTATCGGTGGGAAGCAGAGATTACAGCGGAGGAGCTGACAGCAAGGGTCAGCGATATCGGAACCGTTACGAACCTGGAAGTAAATGAACGGGGGCCGGGAGGCATAGCAAAGGTGGTGACAATCACCGGAACAAGCGGTAAAAGGGAACTGAACGGCCAGACAGAGATTCGGAATGTTCTGGGGAGCGCAGATATGGAGATCACCAGAAAAGACGGGCAGACCCAGAGCGGATTTTCAATTCTGCCCAGTGCCTATATTGCCATTGAACCCCGGACGGGTCCGGACGGAGTTTTGAGGTTTCATATTTATGGCGGAGGTTACGGTCATGGCGTAGGGATGAGCCAAAACGGCGCCCAGGGAATGGCGAAAGAAGGAAAAGATTATAAAGAGATTCTGGAATTCTTTTATGAAGGAGCAGAAATCAGAGAGGCGGCTGAATAAGCCGCTTCTTTCATGAAAAAATAAAAAACCTGTAAAATGGGATCTCCCATTTACAAGGTTTCTAAAAACTGGAGATAGCAGGACTCGAACCTGTGACCCTTTGCACGTCAAGCAAATGCTCTCCCAACTGAGCTATATCTCCGAATTACAATGCTAGAGCATGATAACAATCTTGACTTATAAAGTTTCCTCTGCAAACCCAGAAACTCTATAAGGCTCATTATATCACGTCCCGGTTATTATACCACATAATGAAAACTTTGCCAACTTTTTTTAGAAGGATAGGATTAAAAATTTTTATTCGTTTTTGCAACTTTCTGAGAACCTAAATAATCTATAAGTTAGAAAGAAAAAACAAAGCTTGAGAGGAAAACGGAATGAAGCGGGACCTGTACGATAGGATAGTAGCTTATATTGTTGAAAATCAGAATAAGTTTTACCGCCTGGCATTCAGTTATGTTCAGAATCAGGAGGATGCTCTGGATGCAGTCCAGAATTCGGTCTGCAAGGCATTAGAGCATTATAGTCAGATTAGGAATGAGGAGGTGATAAAGACCTGGTTCTATCGGATTCTGGTTAATGAAAGCCTGAAAATCTTAAAAGAGAGAAAAAAGATTTCGGGAAATGAAGAAGAGATGGCGTCTCTTTCTTATGAGGAAAAGGGATTTGAGATTCAGGACGACCTGCATTCTCATATTAACAGGCTGGATGAGGATACACAGAAAATCATAAAACTGCGTTTTTTTGAAGAACTGTCACTAAAAGAAATTGCTCAGATTACAGAATTGAATCTGAACACGGTAAAGGCAAAGCTTTACCGCGGCCTGAAACTGTTGAAAGTGGAGATTCAGGAGGTAGAAATATGAAGTCGATGGAGGAAGCAAAAAGAAAATATGATGAAATCCCCATTCCAAGCGAATTGTCAAAGCGGGTAGGAAAGGAGATCGAAAAGGCAAATATGAAGAGGAAAAAGATCCTGGTCTTTCGGAGAAGAGTCCAGAAAGGGACGGCTGCCGCCGCCGCCGTGGTGGTGCTGTTTACTGCAGCATTGAATACGAATACAGCCTTTGCGGAAACCGCAGGGCAACTGCCGGTAATCGGACCGGTAGCAAGGGTTCTGACATTCCGCTCTTACCAGACTGAAGAGGAAGATTTGAAAATCTCGGTAGAGATTCCAACAATAGAGATGATTTCAGAAGATATGAATGGTCTGGAACAATCTGTCAATGAAGAAATCCTGGCTTTGTGTGAGCAGTATGCCCAGGCAGCCAAGACCAGAGCAGAAGAGTACAGGCAGGCATTTCTGGACACTGGAGGAACAGAGGAAGAATGGGCGGCCCACAATATTGAAATTAAGGTCTGGTACGAGGTGAAATCCCAGACGGATGAATACCTGTCACTGGCTATCATGGGGACAGAGAACTGGAGCAGCGCCTACAGCGAAACCAAGTACTATAATTTCGATTTAAAAGAAGGAAAACTGGTGACGCTGCAGGATATCCTGGGAGATGAATACCAGCAGATCGCCAACGAAAGCATTCAAAATCAAATGAAGGAAAACAGTGAGATTTACTGGGATGATTTTGAAGGCATTCAGGAGGATACGCCGTTTTATCTGAATGAATCAGGAAATCCGGTGATTGTATTTGAAAAGTATGAGATTGCCCCTGGAAGCGAGGGACAGCAGGAATTTGAAATCAAGCGTTAGGAGAATTCCAGTAACATATAAAGGATGATACGACTATGAAAATAAAGAAGGCAATACTGATGGCAGCGGCAACAATGAGTTTGCTGACGGGATGCAGTTCGGCTGTGCAGACTGAGACGGTACAGGCCAGTACTGCAGAAGAAACAGAGAATACAGGAGAAACAGAAAATACTGAAGAAGTCATCGGTCTGAAAGATCTGGCGGATCTGCCGGGAATGAAGGATGAAGAGACAGCGGAGATGTTTGGCGGAGGAGAAGAAAACTGGACAGCGGATCATTCCTTCTATATTGGGAGAATTTTTGAAGTAGGATTATACGGAGAAAATTACCAGATGTATACCACCTGCGGGGAGGATGGAACCGTAGAGTCAGTTGCCCTTTGGATCGTCAGCGGAGAGCGCGATGTGACGGAAGAGGAGGCAGAAGAATGGACAGGCCGAATCACGGATATGATGGGAACAGAACCTATCAATGCCGAAGGGGTCTCTGAAGGAGGGAGCAAAAACCGACGCTGGATTGCAGATGGGAAGAATGTCAGTATGAATCAGATGAAAGATATTTTGACAATTAATTTCCAGATAGCAAAAGGAGAATTAAAGTAATATAATTGCGATGTTTGCGTCAGCATAAATGGCGTGTTAACATAAAAAACAGAAGGTGAGGAAAAGAATTATGAAAATGAGAAAAGTAATGTTAGCAGCAGTGACCGCGATGGTTTTAGTGACCGGATGCAGTTCAGATGGGCAGCAGGAGACTGAGGCTCAGGAAACAGAAACGACAGCGACGGAAGCTGCTCAGACCAGTGCTGAGGCAGAAACGGAAACCGAGCAGGCAGAGACCGAGCAGGTGGAGGCAGAAAACGCATCGGGAAAATATGAGGACAATTTTGCAGTCAGCACCGAAGCTGCTGCTGAATTTGGCAGCCAGGTGAAGGCCGCTGTTGCGGAAAAAGATCTGGAAAAGCTGGCAGATCTTACGGCATATCCTGTTTATGTAGGATTTCCGGAAGGAAGCATGACCATCGAAAGCCGTGAAGACATGATTGCTCAGGGAGCGGAAAAGATCTTTACGCAGGAGCTGATAGATTCCGTTGGGGCAGCAGATGAAACTGCTTTGATTCCCAGCATGGCCGGATTTGTACTGTCTGATGGAGGAAAAACCAATATTATTTTCGCTGTAAGCGATGGGGATCTGGCAATCGTGGGCATCAACTATTAAGAAAATATGTAAATAAGCTGTATGAGCGTTTGAGCCGCGACGATCTGAAAGGTCGGTCGGCAAAAATCATCATGGAGTAATGAAAGGTGCGGGGGAATCTTCTCCGCGCCTTTTATTGTAGTAAGGATTATCTCTATTGCAGAGACGGAACAGTTTTTATAAATTTTTTATAGATAACTTATAGACGAATGCGTCTATAAGTGCTATACTTCAAAATACAGACGGAATCGTCTGTAAGTGTGCTTGGAAGGAGACTGAAATATGGAGATTCTGATTGGTTTATTGAGGCTGTTTGCAGCGATCGTCATTGCATTTATCTCAGGCAAGCTGATTTCCAGACTAAAACTGCCGGCGATTCTGGGCTGGCTGATTGCTGGTATGATTCTGGGACCTCATGCGCTGGGACTTTTGAATAATGCTCTTTTGGAAGCACCGTGGTTTGAAACGACAGAAAGCCTTCTGGAGTGCACGGTGGGCCTGATGATTGGCACAGAGCTGATCTGGTCACAGATGAAAAAAGCAGGTTCACAGATTTTGATTACTACTATTACGGAATCACTGGGAACTTTTTTTGTGGTCAGCCTGGTGTTTGGCGTTATCTTCTGGATAACGGATGTTCCCATTTACCTGGCCTTTATGTTCGGCGGCATTGCTTTAGCCACAGCTCCGGCTCCGTCTTTATCTATCGTCAGTGAGCTGAAGACTTCCGGGCCGGTGACAAAGACGCTGATTCCCATGGCTGCCCTGGATGATCTGGTAGGCGCCCTGGTATTCTTTTTGGTAATCGCCTTTGTATCTGCCCATATTTCCACCGCAGGGGTTCCGGTGCCGATTGTGCTGCTGCTGGTCTTTCTTCCTGTTGTGATTGGCGGTATTACAGGTTTTATCGCAGGAAAATTGCTTCGTCATACGAAAACTGCAGAGAGCACTCTGACAGTTATGATTTTAATGCTTTTGGTGTCTGCAGGGATCGGCTTTGCGATCAACAGTATGCTGCCTGTGCATGTGCTAAACTTTATGCTGATCGGTATGGCATATTCAACCGTTTTTGCTAATATGGTTACAGAGGAACAGCTTAACGGGATGATGAAAGTAATGAATCCGGTTATCGGTTTTTCATTGATCGTGGCTATTCTGAATCTGGCAGCCCCCCTTGATTACCATCTGATTTTCGGTGCAGGGCTTTACACAGTAATCTATATTATTGCCAGGGCTATCGGCAAGTACAGCGGCGCCTATTTTGGCGCGGCCATCACCCATTCGCCTGAAACCGTAAAGAAGTACCTGGGATTTACTCTCTTGCCGCATTCCGGCGTATCTCTGGTCTTTACAGGGATAGCGGTATCTGTTCTGGACGGCGCGGCTCCTGAGTGCGCTGCTATCATTCAAGGAACAATCGCTGCTGCTGCGGTTATCAATGAAATTATTGCAGTCTATATGGCAAAGAAGGGCTTTGAGTGGGCCGGAGAGCTTCCGGACGGACAGACAGAGAATAGGAAACAAAGGAAGGTAAGGTATGACACAGAAAGAACGGCAGGAGCGTAGTAAGCGGGAAATTCTGCAGGCCGCGATGGAGGAATTCGGGAATTATGGTTACGAGAAGGTAACGGTTGAGAGTATCTGCAGCAGACATGGGATTTCCAAAGGAATGATGTACCATTATTATTCCAATAAAGATGAACTGTTCTTGCTGTGTGTTCAGAAGACATTTCAGGAGTTGAAAATTTACGTGGATCAGCAGGCGGCAGATCTGGCAGATCAGAGCACAATTGATACCATTAAGAATTTTTTTATGATTCGTGAGTACTATTTTCAGCTTCATCCGGAGCAAAAACTGATTTTTGAAAATGCTCTGATCCGCCCGCCGAAAGATCTGGCAGATCAGATCAGGGCCATGAGAAAACCGATTCGGGAAACAAACCGTAAATTTCTGAGCCGGATTGTATCCCGTATGACTCTGCGTCCGGGCCTGGATCCGGAAAAAGTGACCCACTACCTGGAAGGTATGGGGGAACATTTCTGGTCAATAGCAGCTCATTGCGGATCAGAGGAACCTTATTACGATATCCACTCCATGTTGGAAGCGGCGGAAGAATTGCTGGATATGACCCTGTTTGGGATTCTTCAGCAAACTTCAGCCGAGAAAACGATGAAGGATTAAATACAGATATTAATTGAAATCTTGCAGCCCCTCCAGATTGAACGGAGGGGTATATTCTTCTTTTGCACTGCTTTTTTTCTGCATATACCCTTCACTAAGCCCAAGATCAATGGCAGTATCCACGACTTTTCCGTACTCGTAGGAGGTGATTCTCCGGTTGATTTCCGGATAATCGCTGCTGTGAAAAAAGGGCGTATACTGACTTAAAAGACTGATAAGAAAGCTGTGGGGAGGGAGCGTGTCCTTTATCCAGTGAAGCAGGCGGATAGAATCCTGGCGGCAGCCTGGGAGTACCATATGGCGAATGACCGTTCCCCGGGCCAGCAGATCGGATCCTTCGGATTTCCATACGGGAGAACCGGTCTGGCGGATCATTTCCTGGATAGCAGGAGCGGCAAACTCAAAATAGTCAGATGCGTTGGAGTAGCGGGAGGACAGGGACGGATCAAAGTACTTCAGATCTGGAAGGTAGATATCCACATAGCCCTCCAGCCTTTTGAGAGTTTCTATTCGCTCGTAGCCTCCGCTGTTATAGACAACCGGGATGGAAAGCCTGTGCCGGACCAGATCAAGAGCATTTAAGATGTCCGGAAGATACTGGGTGGGAGTTACCAGATTGATATTGAGTGCCCCCTGATCTTCCAGACGGAGAAAGACGGAAGCCAACTGTTCAGCGGTGAGAGGCTTCCCGAAATGGCCGCTGCTGATCTGGTAATTTTGGCAGAAACAGCAGCGGAGGGTACATCCGGAAAAAAATACAGTACCGCTGCCGCCGGAGCCATTTCCGCTGATGCAGGGTTCTTCCCAGTGGTGGAGAGCGGCCCTGGCAGCAGTCAGGACAGAGGAGCAGCCGCAGTAACCGGTACGGCGGGTGCGGTCGATCCGGCACATGCGGGGACATAGGGTGCAGCAGGTGTAATCCATTGACATTTCCTCCAGAAGCGTTTAAAATAAATCGATTGCAGTACCTGCCAAATCGTTTGCAGGCGAGCTGACGCTAAGTATAGCACAAAGAAGATATTTGCGCTATAAGAGGAAGGGAAAAAGATATGGAAAAGAACTATCAGTCTCCGCTGCGATACGCGTTTCCGAAAACAGTTCCTGTTATGGTGGGGTATTTGTTCTTGGGGGCGGCATACGGAATCTTAATGAAAGTAAATGGCTTTGGACTGGTCTGGACTGTGGCTGTCAGCCTGTTCGTTTATGCCGGAAGTCTTCAGTACGCCGGCGTTTCTCTGCTGGCTGCCGCCGTGCATCCGCTGTACGCCCTGGCCATGTCTCTGATGATCAATGCTCGCCACCTGTTTTACGGACTTTCGGTTTTAGACAAGTACCGGGATATAAAAGGATGTAAGCCATATCTGATTTTTGCTCTGACAGATGAGACTTTTTCCGTTATCTGCAATGAAGAGCCGCCGGAGGGGATGGATAAGGCTTCGGTGTATTTTTGGATTTCGTTTTTAGATCAAATCTACTGGGTAGCCGGCAGCGTGCTCGGCTGTCTGGCCGGCAGTATTCTTACGTTTAATACAGAGGGATTGGATTTTGCCCTGACAGCACTGTTTGTGGTGATTTTTACAGACCAGTGGATTACAAAAAAGGACCACAGGCCGGCACTGACGGGCCTGCTGGTTTCTGCCGCCTGCCTGGCAGTCTTTGGTGCGGATGCTTTTATTATCCCGGCGATGGTTGGGATTTTGGCGGTCATTGTGGGATTGGAGAAAGTGGATAGAAAGAAGGTGGAAACAGTATGCAAAGAGAACTGATGATCGTACTGGCTATGGTGGCCGGAACCCTGATTACGCGTTTCCTGCCTTTTATCCTGTTTCCAGCGGGAAAAGAAAAACCGCGCTATCTGGAATATCTGGGAAAGACGCTCCCGTATGCAGCTATGGGGCTTCTGGTGGTCTACTGTTTAAAGGGAGTGGATCTGCTTGGGCCGACTCACGGACTGCCGGAAATTCTGGCGGTTGCGGCGGTTGCCGCTCTCCACTGCTGGAAGAGAAATTCCCTTTTGAGTATTGGCGTTGGAACCATTTTTTATATGTTTCTGGTACAGGTAATATTTTAGCGCCAGCATACACCGGCGCTCAATCAAAATTCAGGATATCAGCCGCCTTTTTCGCAAGGGCGGTTTTTTTGATTCCTGTAATATTTAAATCTTTCTGTAATTTCCAGTACGGTCTGAAGATCTTCTGGAGGGAGCGTTCGCAAATCTTTCACGATCTGGAGTAGGAGAGGAGAATCTAATGTTGTTTCTTCATTGAAAAATTCCGAAGGCGTAACATTAAAATAGTTGCAGATATCCAGAAGAGACCGGATGGAAGGCAGTGAATGACCGGAGGTAATGCTCTGAATGTATCCCTTGCTGTAGCCGAGATCCAGACTGACCTGATACTCCGAGCAGTCTTTAGCTAAACGCAACTCAGTAATGCGTTTCCGAATAAAGTCTATATCCATATAAAAACCTCCTTATCTTTCTTAAAGTATAAGAAGGAAAATTTCATTTTAATCTTTTTATAGTATTTATATTTTAAGAAAAAGAATATTATAAATAGTTATATTTTCAGCAGTAGTAACTTTTGGCTGAAAGATACGTTTATAAGCGGAAAAGGGGGGATCAGGATGAGACTGGCTGTATTTTGTGAAAGGATGGAAGGGTGGAATAAACGGCTGACCAGGTATATGAGGATTTATCAGGAATGCTGTATGAAGAATCTGCAGGCTGAATGGATCTGTGACAAAAAAGGGTTGTTGGAAGGGCTGGCAAACGGTGCGTATGATATGATCATGCTTCCTCCGGAAGCGCTGACAAGCTCTTACGCGGATTTCGCACAGATTATGGATGCTGTCAGCAAAGGTGTCGGGAAGAAGAAAAGAATGTACATATGGAACTTTAGAGGCAATTCGGTTTTTTTGAAAGAGGAGGAAATCGTCTATCTGTATTCCCATCACCGGAAGACCTATGTTTCGGACGGTGTGAGGGAGTACCAGATACGCGGCGGTATTGGCAGGGAGGAAAAGAGACTGCCGCAGGGACAATTTGTACGGATTCACAGGAATTGTCTGGTAAATTTAAACCATGTAAAAGCGATAGAAGGCAGTTACGTGGTGCTGAGAAATGGGAAGAAGCTGGAAATCAGTATCAGGAAAAAGAGAGAGACGGAAGAGCGGGCGGCCAGCTATATGTCGAAATACGCCGAAAACGAAAAGGCCGAAAATCTATGCGAATCGACAGGCTCCCTTGCAAAGGAACGGTTTATCTGTTAGCCTGTTTTTGGGTTCAGCCTGTGAGATCGGGGCACGGTTCCGGCGCCCCAAATGAAAGCGGCGCCTCCGGCGGGAAATTTGGTCAGCCGGCACGCCGCTTCCTGTCTTTGGAGGCAGCGAAACTCTTACAGATACTGGATTTTCAGAAGATAATGAGCAGTCTTGCCCGGCTCTAACGTCTGAAGATGATTTTTATGGATAAATTCGTCATCCTCGTCAGAGCAGGCGGCGGAGCCGTTCCACGGCTCAACGCACAGGAAGGGGGCTTTGGTCTCAGCGGGAGTCCAGAATGCGACTGTGGAGTAGTCCGGAAAGCTGACTGCTACCCCGTGGCCTGTTGAGGGATTTTTTAATTCTACCTTTCGGGAACTGAGGTCGTCAAACCAGATTGCATCATTCATAAATGTCTCATAATTGAGGGCAATTTTTTTGCCATCACCCGGGAAGGGAGTACGGCGTGTCATGTCAAACTGGAGATTTTTCAAGTCAAAAGAGCGGTACCCGGACTTCTCTTCCTGATCAAACTCCAGGACGTAATCCTCAAAAGATTCGCCGTCATCCAGAGGACAGTTAAATCCCGGATGAGTGCCGATAAAGTAGGGCATCTGAGAAGAACCGGTATTTTCTACACAACAATCAAAGATAAGAACGCCGTCTTTCAAGGAATAAATTGCCTCAAAGCGGAAAGGGAAGGGGTAGACTTTCCGGGTTTCTTCTGAATCTGTAAGTGAAAAAGTGACGGAATCTGGTCCCTGCGCTACAACTTCAAAATCAGAAACTTTTAAAAAGCCGTGTTTGGGAATTTCATACCAGGAACCATTGATGGCGGTGCGGCCGTTCCTGACGGCTCCAACGATAGGAAAGAGCAGAGGAGAGCAGTTAGCCCAGTAGTCAGGATTTCTCTGCCAGACGTATTCCCGGCCGGAAGGGTCCTGATAAGAAATAAGCTGTGCGCCTACGGAATCAATAGAAGCAGACGCTTTAGAGTCCTGGATAGTGATGATCATAGTAAATCCTCCTTTAATTTTGAATATTAATGTCATCCATTGTATCTGGCACAGCTTTCCCGATTCGCCAGATAGAAGGGAAGATTTAATTTGATAGGGAGCCTGTGACCGCCGTCGATACGGTCGATGAGAATTTTGGCTGCCATCTGTCCCATTTCTTGGGTGGGAATATGGATTGTGGTCAGCATGGGGGTCAGATACGAGGCAGTATCGATATCGTCAATGCTGATCAGGGAAATATCCTGGGGAATCCGGATCCCGCTTTCCTGAAAAGCATGCATAGCTCCGATTGCTGTAATATCGTTGCTGCAGAAGACTGCCGTAATATCCGCGTCCCTGCTCAGCAGCATTTTGGCACCCCGGTAGCCGTCCTCGGAAGAGAGCCTGACATCAGCCACGTATTCTCTTTTCAAAGGAATCTTATGGCTGGACAAAGCATCGCAGTAACCGGCATAGCGTTCCTCACAGGCAGTTTCGCCGATATAGCCGATTTTGGTATGGCCCAATTTGATCAGGTGCTCCATGGCGGTAGAACCTGCCTGCCTTCCTTCACAGATAATCTGATCGTATTTGGCATCCAGACTGTTGAGTCCTACATAGACAATATGATTGAAATATTGCTTCAGAAATTTCAGAGTCTGTTTATCACAGCGCCCCAGTACGGCAATGCCGTTTACATGATTATCTGCGATCACCTGGAAAGTAGCCGGGTTGTTGATATCGAAAGAACTGAAAGAATACTTTAAAATATAGTTGTGCTGAAAAGCCTCCTGCTCCAGGCTGCGGGCCAGTGAACTGAAAAACATATCGGTCATCATAGCCGGGGTTCGGGCAAAGAGGCATGCCAGTGAGCGCGATTTCATCTCGGATGTCGGAATTCCGCCCTGCTTTAAGTGCTGCGCCACGGAGTTAGGCGTGTACCCTGTGCGGCGAACAATCTCCCAGATACGGTCCTGCACCTCTTTGCTGGCAGCTTTTGAATTATTGTTGATGACCCGGGAAACGGTGGAAATAGACACGCCGGCCTCCCTGGCGATTTCTTTCAGTGTCATGGGATCCTCCTTATTTGGAAAGGCTTTCTATAGACTTATAGTATACTGGAAATGGCGGGAAAAAGCTATGGTTTTTTCGGAAAAGACGGAAGGAATTAAAGAAAACGCTGGCGACGGGACAACCTGTTTGTGAACACCCACTGTCGATCAAATTACACAAACGTTTGTGTTAAAATAGGTTTTAATTTGTAAAAAATATGATATAATAAAATATACCAGTGAGAAAAATTGGGCAAATCGCATAGAAAGAGGGGGTTATATGCCTGAGAAGAAAAAGCAAGGTGAGCAAAAGGATTTGATTTCCAGAATACCGAATTGGGGATGGCTGTGCATTTCCTTTTTGGTGGCTATGGTGTTGTGGTATTGTCTTTCCATTTATCCGAAGACGGCACGAAGTTTCCCATTTCTGCCAAAAGTGCTGGCTTCACTGAAGACCATGATTGAAAGAGGAGTTCTCTGGCAGGACTTTTCCAGCAGTATGATTTCAGTTATTTTGGGCTTTATTTTGGGCTTCATAACGGCTGTCCCGGTGGCGTTTTTAATGGCGTGGTACCGTCCGGTTCGGTTTATCGTGGAGCCATGGATTCAGTTTATTCGTAATATTCCGCCGCTGGCATATGTTCCGCTGGTTGTTATTTCTGCAGGCGTAGGCCGTAGACCCCAGGTTATTGTTATCTGGCTGGCAACCTTCCTGATTATGACCGTTACGATCTATCAGGGCGTTCGGAATGTGGATGAGACGCTGATTAAGGCGGCAAGGGTGCTTGGAGCGAAAGATAAGGATATTTTTGTGAAAGTTATTTTCCCAGCGACAACGCCTTTTATTGTTACAGCAGTCAGACTGGGTGTTTCCGTTGCCCTTACTACACTGATTGCGGCAGAATCTACCGGGGCTATCGCAGGTCTGGGAATGAGGATCCGTTCTCTGAACAACAGTTTTGAAGTGGAACCGATGCTCCTTTATATTATTATCATCGGTATTATTGGAATTACCAGTGAAAAACTGATTAAGATGTGGGAGAGGAGGTTCACCAGATGGCAAGAGAAGAGAGAGGAATAAAAGTCAAGATCGACAATGTAGAGAAAATTTATGAGGGCCGCAAGGGGAGAATGGTGGCCTTGAATGGGGTCAGTCTTGATATTAAAGAAAACGAATTTATCTGTGTGGTGGGACCGTCTGGATGCGGAAAATCTACCCTGCTTAATATTATCGCCGGGTTGCTGGACGCTACTTCCGGAGCCGTTTATGTAGACGGCAAAAAGGTGGAGGGAACCGGGACAGAGAGAGGCGTGGTATTTCAGCAGTATGCCTTGTTTCCCTGGCTGACTGTTATTAAAAACGTTATGTTCGGCCTGAAGCTGAAGGGAATGAGTGATGCAGAGGCCAGAGAAGTGGCTATGAAATACATCAGGATGGTTGATCTGGAAGAGTTTGTGGACAGCTATCCCAAGGAGTTATCCGGCGGTATGAAACAGAGAGTTGCCATTGCCAGGGCCTATGCTGTTCAGCCGGAAGTCCTTCTGATGGACGAGCCGTTCGGTGCTTTGGATGCTCAGACCAGGACTCAGCTCCAGACGGAACTTTTAAAGACTTGGGAAGAAGAGCAGAAGACCTGCTTCTTTATTACTCACGATGTGGAAGAGGCGATCGTTCTGGCGACAAGAGTCGTGATTATGAGCGCAAGACCGGGGCGCATCCGGGATATCGTGGATATTGATATTCCGTATCCCAGGACCCAGGAGACGAAGATGACACCGGAGTTTATCGCGCTGAAGAACCGGATCTGGAGTCAGGTATATCAAGAGTATCTGGAAGTCAGAAAATAGTGAAAACTATTTCTATTACAAAACTAAAAGGAGGATTTATTATGAGAAAGGCTTTATCGGTATTATTGGCATCGACCATGGTATTGTCTCTGGCTGCATGCTCAGGCTCGGGCGATGCGGAGACGACGGCGGCCACTACGGCAGCCACAACGGCTGCTGCAGAGACAGAGGCGGCAGAGGAGACGACGGCGGCTGAAAGTGAAAGTGCAGCAGAGGAAACAACGGAAGCAGCGGAGGCACAGGAGCCGATTACTCTTAATGTAGCATATATGCCCAACTACGGCAGCTTATGGTCTGTCACTACAGCAGCTGCAAAAGGTTATATGGAAGAAGAGGGGATTACTCTTAATTTCGTAGAGTTCCAGGATGGCCCCACGATCATCGCTGCAATGGAATCCGGAAGCATTGACATCGGCTACATAGGCCAGGGAGCCCATAAGCTGTGCATCAACGGCCAGGCAAAGATTGTAGCCCTGTCTCACATTTCCAACGGCGACGCTGTGATCGGTGGCCCTAATGTTAAGACCCTGGAGGACTTAAAGGGCAAAAAGGTAGCGTATTCCTCTGGTACTTCCAGTGAAGACATTCTTGAGATGGGCCTGAGCAAGGCTGGCTTGACAATGTCTGATATTCAGGCAGTAGATATGGATGCATCCGGCATCGTTACTGCAATGCTGTCCGGCGGCGTTGATGCCTGCGCTACATGGTCTCCTAACAGCTTAAAGATTCTGGAAGAGGTGGCAGATTCCACAGAACTTTGTGATAATATGACCTTCTCTGACACCAGTGTATCACTGGCAAGCTGGATCGTAACACCTACCTATGCAGAAGAGAACAGAGACAATATTGTCCGGTTCGTGCGGGCACTGTATAAAGGAATGGACTATGCTGCAGAGGGCAATTACGAAGAGGTTGCTCAGTATGTTGCTGACCAGACCAAGACAGATTACGATTCCGTATATAATCAGAGAGGTGATGCTGACTGGCTGACAGGAAAAGAAGTGGCAGAAGGCGCAGCAGACGGTACAGTCGAGAATTACTATAAGATTCAGCAGGAAAATTTGATCGCATCCGGTGATGTAGCTGGAGAAGTTCCGATCAGCGATTACGTGATGCTGGATGTTATGGAGGAAGCAGGAAATTAAACATTCTGCAGACGTTCTGTATGTTTGATTCAACGGGACGTTTCGTACAAATGGGAGTGCCAGGTTGTTGCGGCTGCACAATGGGCGGTGCTCCCATTTTTAAAATGGAGGGATGAGAGATGAGACACGAATATTACCAATACGACAAGACCCAACTTTTGGCCAATCCCAGGATACCTCTTGTTTGTCTGGAGGACAATGCCCATGTCTTCCGGGAAATGGCGGGGCAGATGGCAGAAGAGATTAAACTTCACAATGAAAAGGGGGAAAAGACAGTCTTTATCTGCCCGGTAGGGCCGGTAGGCCAGTATCCCTATTTTGTTGATCTGGTAAACAGTCAGGAGATTTCTTTGAAAAACGTCTGGTTTATCAATATGGACGAATATCTGGATGACAATCAAGAATGGGTACCGATGGACCACCCCTTAAGCTTCAGAGGATTTATGGAACGGACTGTGTACTCGAAGATCCGCCCTGAGCTGGTGATGCCGGCAGAGCAGAGAGTGTTCCCGGATCCAAAGAATCCATCCTATATTCCTGAGTTGATTGAGAGACTGGGAGGAGTGGACATTGCGTTTGGAGGCATTGGAATTAATGGCCACGTAGCCTTCAATGAAGCCGATACGTCTTTGACGAACGAAGAGTTTCTGGCTCAGAAGACCCGCGTGCTGAAAATTTCTCCGGAAACCAGAGCTGCTAATGCTATTGGAGATTTTAATGGAGCGCTGGAAGACATGCCACACTATTGTGTGACGATTGGGATTTATGAGATAGCCCACGCGCGGAAAATTCGTCTGGGATGCTTCCGGAATTGGCATAGAGCTGTTGTGCGCCGTGCAGGTTACGGGGAACCGACTTCAGAATTTCCGGTCTCCCTTCTCCAGAACCATCCGGATATTACACTGACATTTACGGACTATGTGGCGGCTCTTGAAGATTAAGTGTTGACAAACTCGAAAAATAAGAATATTATTTATTTAAATTAAATAAATTTTATGGAGGATTGACTATGCCATTGATTCCTTTACGGCCTCTCATGGAGGCAACTGTGAAATACGGTTTTGCACAGGGCGCGTTTAACGTAAATGCGGTCGCCCAGGCCAAGGCTGTCATTGAAGTACACGAGATGTTCCGATCTGCAGCAATTCTGCAGGGCGCGGATCTTGCCAATGGTTTTATGGGAGGATGCACGGATTTCACCCATGCAACGCTGGAAGATAAGAAAGTCGGAGCGAAAAACATCGCCAATGCGGTAAAAAAATACGGCGCAAATTCAGAGATTCCCATTGTCCTGCATCTGGATCACGGGAGGGATTTCGACTCCTGTGTGGCAGCTATCGAGGGAGGATACACCTCTGTCATGATTGACGGTTCTTCCCTTCCTTATGAGGAGAATGTAGAGTTGACCAGAGAGGTAGTAAAGTATGCTCATCCGAGAGGAGTCAGCGTAGAGGGAGAGCTGGGTGTTCTGGCAGGAGTAGAAGATCATGTATTTGCAGCCAATTCTACTTATACGAATCCTCTTACGGCCATTGACTTCTTCAAGAAGACGGGCGTGGATGCTCTGGCAATTTCTTATGGTACAATGCATGGTGCCAGCAAAGGCAAGGATGTAAAATTGAGAAAAGAGATTGCGATCGCAATCCGTGAGTGCCTGAACCATGAGGGAATTTTTGGGGCGCTGGTATCCCACGGCTCCTCCACAGTTCCGAAGTATATTGTAGATGAAATCAATGCCCTGGGTGGGAACATTACCAATGCTTACGGTATTTCCATTCAGGAACTGCAGGCCGTGATTCCATGCGGAATCAATAAGATCAATGTTGACACGGACATTCGCCTGGCGGTTACCAGAAACATGAAAGAGCTGTTCGCAAAATATCCGGAGAAGAGAAACAGCTCGTCTATCGGGCCGATCTACGAAATCCTGGAGGCAAAGAAAGAACAATTTGACCCGAGAGTATTCCTGCCGCCGATTATGAATACGGTTATGTACGGAGTTGTTCCGGACGACGATGTGGCTGCTATTGTAGAGTGCATTGAGAAGGGCGTGAAAGAAGTGGTAGGGACCCTGATCGTTCAGTTCGGCTCCTACGGAAAGGCGCCTTTGGTAGAGCAGGTCAGCCTGGACGAGATGGCAGAACGCTATAAAAAGATGGCATAAAACAAATTGGCAGCGTCCCATAGGGAATCAGAAAGTATTTGGTCGGAACCGACGTGCAAGGTCACGCCGGTTCCGATTTGTTGCCATAGGGAGCACTGTTGCGGGATACGTTCTAATACCAATCATGCTTTTCATGCTTCTCCAATGCAGCAATCTGCTCCATTTCTTGCCTTGATAATGCAAAATCAAAAATGGAAATGTTTTCCCGAATATGCTCCGGATTGCTGGAGCCGGGGATGACGGTTACCCCTCTTTGCAAATTCCAGCGAAGAATTATTTGAGGTTAATTGAAATTCTAAATGCAACAATGATAAGCATAATAAGCGTGTAAGGAGTACGAAATATGGAGATCAGAGTGCTTCGGTATTTTTTGGCGATTGCCAGGGAAGGCAGCATTACAAATGCGGCCAATTTTCTGCACGTGACACAGCCGACGCTTTCACGGCAGATTCGCGATTTGGAGGAAGAACTGGGGCAAAAACTTTTCACCCGCAGCAGCCACCACATGACTTTAACCGCAGAGGGAATGATTTTGCGGAAGCGTGCCGAAGAAATCGTCTCTATGGTTGATAAAACAGAAGCAGAATTTAATTCTATGGAAAATGTAGTTAGCGGTGATATTTATATCGGCGGCGGAGAAACAGACGCTATGAAACTGGTGGCACAGATTGCCTGTGAGTTACGGATGAATTATCCGGGGATTCATTATCATCTATACAGCGGAAATTCAGAGGATGTAACAGAACGATTGGATAAAGGCCTGCTGGATTTCGGAATCTTGATTCAGCCCGCGGATATATCGAAATATGACTACATCAATATTCCTGCCAAAGATACATGGGGCGTTGCTATGCGGCGTGACAGTCCTTTAGCCGTGAAAGAAGTGATCCGAAAAGAAGATTTGTTAAATGTTCCGCTGATCTGTTCCCGGCAGGTGATTTCCGGGGAACGGCGTGGAAATGAATTTGCTGAGTGGTTTGGCGAGGATTTCGAGAAGCTGGACATAGTTACTACATTTAACCTCGTATATAATGCTGCGATTATGGTTGAGGCAGGCGTTGGCTATGCGGTAACCATCGACAAAATAGCCAATACTACTGGAAACAGCAATCTTTGCTTCCGCCCGCTGGAACCACGGCTGGA